>NZ_JBBBBL010000009.1:0-100941 GCF_037120585.1 Bacillus sp. CCNWLW194
CGTTCATCCTGAGCCAGGATCAAACTCTCCAATAAAGTTAGTTTGTCTAGCATCTAAAAATAAAAATTGACGTTTCACGTTGTTTGTTTCGTTCAGTTTTCAAAGAACTACTTGGTCGCTCATTTGCGACTTCCTTATGTTAACATCTTCGTTTTTCGATGTCAACTAAGTTTTTCAATTTCTTTTTTGTCGTTTTCTGCGTTTCCGCATCAGCGACGGTTATTAATATATCATGCAGAAAAATGAAATGCAACACCTTTTGAAAACTTTTTTAAATTAACTACATTTCTTTTTTAATATCATATACTTAAACGAAATATCTCTTTCATGTATGAGCAATTCCTACATATATTCTATATAAAGTTACTCTATCAAAAAGCGTTTCTTTCTATAATAAACGTTTTATTCATATACCATATCATACAAGGAGGAATATATATGGACTATACCGATTTATTAATCAAACTAGGTCTCTCGGCAATTTTAGGATTTGCCATCGGTTTAGAGCGCGAATTAAAACGGAAACCACTTGGTTTAAAAACTTGTTTAGTTATTTCTATCATTAGTTGCCTCCTGACGATTGTTTCTATTAAAGCAGCTTACAATTTACCACATACCGACCATATGAATATGGATCCTCTTCGACTTGCAGCTCAAATTGTATCTGGAATTGGTTTTTTAGGTGCCGGTGTTATTTTACGTAGAGGAAACGATAGTATTGCAGGATTAACAACTGCTGCTATGATTTGGGGTGCTTCCGGTATCGGTATTGCCGTTGGGGCCGGATTCTATATCGAAGCGATTTTCGGGATGTGTTTCCTTATGATTAGTGTAGAACTTATACCATTAACAATGAAATTTGTAGGACCTAGATCATTTCGCCAACGTGATATCGTAGTGAAACTTGTTGTGCGAAATATGGACAATATCCCGGTTGTAATTGAAGAAATAAAAGAAATGGATATAAAAGTGAAGAATATGAAGCTTAAAACGTTAGAAAATAGCTCTCACTATTTACATCTTAAATTATGTATCGATCAAAAAAGACATACTGCCGATGTTTACTACGCTCTCCAACATCTTGAAAGTGTCCAACAAACTGAAGTGGAAAGTATGTAACAGAAAACAAACTCCCTTTATAAATTAGAGAGTTTTTCTTTTTTCTATAATGGTAACAATGAATGTAGTCCTGCAAAGTAAGGAGGAATTGGCAATTGAAATCCCGTCCAAAATTAGTAGATACATTTCGTGATTCCATTATTTTTCGTTTAATTTGCTTTATTATTGTACTTACTGCTTTTTCCGGCTTTCTTATACATAGATTAGAGCCATCGCACTTCACCACATGGTTTGATGGAATTTGGTGGTCAATCGTTACAATTTTCACTGTTGGCTATGGTGACTTTGCCCCGCATACACTAATAGGCAAGCTTATCGGTATGGGTATTATTTTATTTGGAACCGGTTTTTGTTCTTATTATATGGTTCTATTCGCCACTGATATGATTAATAAACAATATATGAAAGTTAAAGGAGAAGAAGCTGCGACCTCTAACGGTCATATGATTATTGTCGGCTGGAACGAACGGGCAAAACACGTTGTAAAACAAATGCACATCTTACAACCGAACCTTGATATCGTTTTAATTGATGAAACACTTTCTTTACTTCCAAAACCATTTCATCATTTAGAATTTATAAAGGGATGCCCCCATCACGATCAAACGTTATTAAAAGCTAATATTACAACTGCTCACACTATATTAATAACAGCTGATAAAGAAAAAAACGAAAGCTTAGCTGATACACAGTCCATCTTAAATATTTTAACTGCAAAAGGACTCAATCCAAACATTCACTGCATCGCAGAACTTCTTACTTCTGAACAAATACAAAATGCAACGAGAGCTGGTGTATCAGAAATTATAGAAGGAAATAAATTAACGAGCTATGTTTTTACCGCTTCTCTTTTATTCCCTTCTATTTCAGGTGTACTATTTTCACTTTACGATGAAATCTCTGATAACAAATTACAACTGATGGAGCTTCCTCCATCCTGCACCGGACAAACTTTTGCAAATTGCAGCTATACTCTTTTAAAGCAAAACATTCTCTTATTAGGTATAAAGCGCGACGAACAATATATGATTAATCCAGTCCATTCCTTTGTTCTCATTGAAAGCGACATACTCATTGTTATTCACCATTAATAAAATGACGCTCTAGTTCTTGTACAAGCACTTTCCCAATATTGATATATTTTCTTTTCACATCTCCATCTGGATCTTTCGGCTCAGCAAATTGATCCATCCCACTCGTTCCAGCTGTTAAAGTATTCACATGATCATCTAGTTCGTCTTGATATACGTGCGAAAGAATATACGGCGTTTCAAGGCGGACTACTACACCAGGTACATCTAGTTCTCCATCAATGGCTGTAAATGGCACTCGTAAAAATTGATAGCCATCTTCTTCATCGATTTTATAATCAAAGCATCCTTTATCATAATCCCAGTTGCCACCAATGCTATATCCGAGTGGCTTCATTATTTCTTCTAACTTATATAACGCATATGTACGTCCTTCTAAATTTGATTGAATCGGAATCAAGTCCATCCCTCCTAGACTTTTTCTTTAGCATACCCACTCTAGTTTGAATATATTGATGGACTTTTCGATGAAATAATAAAAAGCGGCCGGATTCCGGCCGCTTTTTATTATTTTAAACGCTCTTCTAATTCTGCTTTTAATTCTTCAAATCCTGGTTTACCAAGTAAAGCAAACATGTTTTTCTTGTATGCTTCTACCCCTGGTTGGTCAAATGGATTTACGCCTAATAAGTAGCCGCTCATCGCACATGCTTTTTCGAAGAAGTATACAAGGTAACCGAATGTGTACTCATTTAATTCAGGAATATTTACGATTAAGTTTGGTACTCCGCCATCGCTATGTGCAAGTAATGTACCTTCGTATGCTTTTGTGTTTACGAAGTCTACAGTTTCACCAGCAAGGTAGTTTAATCCATCTAAATCGTTTTCTTCTGCTTCAATTGTCAGTTCATGTGTAGATTTACCTACTTTAAGAACTGTTTCAAATAAGTCACGACGACCTTCTTGAACGTATTGACCTAATGAGTGTAAGTCAGTTGAGAAGTTTGCTGAAGATGGGAAAATACCTTTTTGATCTTTTCCTTCACTTTCACCAAATAACTGTTTCCACCACTCAGCGAAGTATTGAAGTGCTGGCTCATAGTTAACAAGCATTTCAATTGTTTTTCCTTTATTGTATAGAGCGTTACGAACTACCGCGTATTGGTAAGCTGGGTTTTCTTCTAGCTCTGATGTTCCGAAGTCATCATGACCAGCAGCTGCACCTTTCATCATCTCTTCAATATTTAAGCCACTTACTGCGATTGGTAATAAACCAACTGGCGTTAATACAGAGAAACGTCCTCCAACATCATCCGGAATAACGAATGTTTCGTAACCTTCGTTATCAGCTAATGTTTTTAATGCACCACGCGCTTTATCTGTAGTTGCATAAATACGTTTGCGAGCTTCTTCTTTTCCATACTTTTCTTCTAATAACTTACGGAAAATACGGAATGCTAGTGCTGGCTCTGTTGTTGTACCTGATTTGGAAATAACGTTAATAGAGAAGTCTTTACCTTCTAATACGTCCATTAAATCTTTCATGTAAGTGGAGCTAATGTTTTGTCCAACAAATAGCACTTGTGGAGTTTTACGTTGTTCTTTAGAAAGCGTGTTGTAGAAAGAATGGTTTAACATTTCGATTGCTGCACGTGCTCCTAGGTAAGAACCACCGATACCGACAACAAGTAAAATGTCAGAGTCATTTTTAATTTTTTCTGCGCATTTTTGAATGCGAGTAAATTCTTCTTTGTCATATTGAAGCGGAAGGTCTACCCACCCAAGGAAATCGTTCCCAGCTCCAGTTTTTTCGTGGATTGCGTGATGTGTTACTTTCACTGCATCACGTAAATAAGTGATTTCATGTTCACCGATGAAGGATAACGCTTTAGAATAGTCGAACGTTACATGTGTACTCATCTTTTTCCCTCCAATTATGGATATGTATTTCTGTATTCACTTTAGCGAAACTGAAGTTGTAAATCAAGCGATTCACCCATTGTAAACGTAACCAATATATATTTTTTAGAAAAAGTTCATTTTTTGCATAAAAATTCGCATTTTTCGGTATAGATGTATATACATCCTATTTCAAACATTTTTTATGTATAAAAACAACATAACTACCCCATTCTATAAAAGAGTTAATTAACTCATCGCTTGCTCATGCTTCACAACTAAGGGGGGGCTTTTTCATGAGTACTCTGCAACGTATCGCATTAGTTTTCACTGTAATTGGCGCTGTGAACTGGGGACTAATCGGGTTCTTCCAGTTTGACTTAGTGGCAGCCATTTTCGGTGGACAAAACTCAGCTCTTTCACGTATTATTTACGGCATCGTTGGTCTTTCTGGGCTTATCAATCTTGGTTTACTCTTTAAACCATCAGAAAATCTTGGCACTCACCCAGAAACGAACGAAATTCGCTAGTCAGTATGTCTTTACTTCACCTCCGACATACGAATATGATTGCATGCAATCATATTTGCAAATATATATCATAAGATAAAGTAAAAGAGGAACGCTCATATGCGTTCCTCTTTTACTTTGTTAACTCGGACTCTTCAATCCATTCTGTTAGCTTTTCTCGCAGCGTATTAAATCCGTTCTCAGATGGATTCGGTATAAGAATCCGTCCTTGTTTTCTTTTCGCCGCTTTTAACGATAAACTCATTTTTCTGTGTTCTTCATCAATTGAAAGTACTTTTACTTCTACTGTATCGCCGACTTTTAAAAAGTCATGAATATCCTTTACATATCCATTTGTAATTTCAGATATATGCACAAGTCCTTGCGTTTCTGCATCTAACGCTACAAATGCACCGTAATCTTGAATCCCAGTCACTTTCCCTGTTACAACCACTCCTGTTGTATATTGTTCTGACATATGAAACACTCCCATACGTTTACCATTTTCTCTACAATTGTAGATAGCAAAGCAGATGATTTATTGTTAAATATCCGATTAGTTAGTACGTACCCTAAGTAAAGCTACTCAGGATACGTATACCTTATATTAGTAAATTATACCACTATGACAGAACGCATTCAAAATTCATGAAAAAATTTCCTTAAGGAAGTATAATTCTCCAATATTAGGATAGAATACTAACACATGGCTTTCTAGTATTCCCCCCCTTTTATGGACAAAACGTATTGTGTTTTGTCCTTTTTTTATTCTCTACGAACCGTTCCATTCTCTTCATTGCTTCCATTAGTTGTTCAAGCGATGTTGCATACGAGCAACGAATAAATCCTTCACCACTTTCGCCAAATACACTTCCAGGTACAACAGCCACTTTTTCTTCTAATAATAACTGTTCTGCAAATTCCGCCGAAGATAGTCCAGTTGAAGAAATAGAAGGAAAGACATAAAATGCTCCGCCAGGCACATGACATGTTAATCCCATTTCATTGAAAGATGTCGTCATAAAATTACGGCGTTTCTTATAACTATCTCTCATCCGAATTACTTCATCATTCCCCGCGCGTAACGCTTCAAGTGCTGCGAACTGAGACATCGTCGGTGCACACATCATGGAATATTGGTGAATTTTGAGCATTAATTCTGAAAACTGAACAGGAGCTGCAATCATACCAAGGCGCCATCCTGTCATCGCAAATCCTTTTGAAAACCCTGAAATTAAAATCGTATGGTCACGCATATTTTTAATACTCGCGAAACTTGTATATACTTCGTCGTATACGAGCTCTGCGTAAATTTCATCAGATAATACGATTAAATTGTACTTCTCAACAATCACTGCTATTTCTTCGAGCTCGGACTTATTTAACATTGCACCTGTTGGGTTATTTGGTGAACAAAGTAAAATTGCTTTTGTTTTCGCTGTAATAGCTGCTTCGATCTGCTGTGGTTGTACTTTAAACTCATTTTCTAAAGTAGTCGCCACAGGAACCGGAACTCCTCCAGCTAATGTCACAAGCGGGGCATAAGAAACGAAACTTGGTTCAATAATGAGTACTTCATCATCAGGATTTATAATGGTGCGCATCGCTACATCTAACGCCTGACTCGCTCCAACTGTAACAATGATTTCATCGTTTGGATCATAAGATACTTCAAATTGTTTTTTTAGATACTTTGCTATTTCTTGACGGAGCTCCAATAATCCTGCATTTGCTGTATATGACGTATATCCTTGTTCTAAAGAACGAATACATGCTTGCCTCACGTTCCAAGGTGTAACAAAGTCAGGCTCTCCTACTCCAAGAGAAATAACACCTTTCATATTTGCTGCTAAATCGAAAAACTTTCGAATACCAGATGGTTGTAAAGATTCTGCCGATCTAGATAGTTCAAATTGCTTCATGGCGTCACCACAATTCGCTTATCGTCATCGTTTTTGTCATAAATAATTCCCTCATGTTTATACTTCTTCAAAATGAAATGCGTTGTTGTAGAAACGACAGATTCAATTGTTGCTAATTTCTCAGAAACAAACATCGCTACTTCTCCCATCGTCTTTCCTTCTAATGTAATAGAAAGATCGTATGCCCCTGACATTAAATACACAGATTTCACTTCTGAATAACGATAAATTTGTTCAGCAACCGCATCGAATCCAACGCCGTGCTTTGGCGTAACTTTCACATCGATCATTGCCGTTAAACCTGTATGTTCTTTCACCTTCGTCCAATCGATATGTGTTACATAATCCACGATAATCTTTTCCGCTTCTAATTTCTCAACCATTTTCTTTATTTCTTCTACTTCTATATTTAACAGCTTCGCTAATGTATCTACAGATAATCGACTACTTTTTTCAAGACAAGCTAATAATTCTAATTCTTTTTCTGTCACCATATAAATCATCCTTCCTTTTCGTTTGTGTCTAAATTATACAAATACACTTTCCAGTTTGAAAAGAAGATTTTTTTAGTGAATTATGTCAAAATAAAGTGAAACTTTAATCCATGGAAAGGTTCACCCCATGGATTATTAGCCCACACCAATCGGGCTTTTACGAGCAGTTGATCTCCCACCTCACTTCTTTGCCTCAACCGTCTTTTTAGGTGGAGTCTTACTGCTCGTTAAAGCGGGGTAAAGTGAAACTTTAATCAGTGAAAAAATACGTGATAAAGCGAAAGGGGATGGAACCGTGAAACCAAAAGTTTATATTGCTGAACCAGTTCCAACATTTGTAGAAAACTATTTATCAGAACACTGTGATTATGAAAAATGGGAGCAAAATGAGAAGGTACCTCGTGATGTTCTATTGGAGAAAATACAAGATAAAGATGGTTTATTAAATTTTGGATCTGCTATTAATGAAGAATTATTGGAGGCGGCTCCTAACTTAAAAGTAGTGAGCAACATTTCTGTCGGTTACGATAATTTTGATTTACAAGCGATGGCAAATCGAAATGTAATCGGAACAAATACACCATACGTACTAGATGATACAGTAGCTGACCTCGTTTTCGCTCTTATGCTATCTGCTGGTCGCCGTGTTTGTGAACTCGACTCTTACGTAAAAAATGGTGAATGGAATGCCGAAATTGGAAAAGAGCACTTCGGACTGGATGTACACCATAGTACAATCGGTATTATCGGTATGGGCCGAATTGGAGAAGCCGTTGCAAAACGAGCGAGATTCGGATTTGATATGAATGTTCTTTATTACAACCGTCGCCGTAAAGAAGAGGCTGAACAAAAATTCGATGCTACATATTGTGATTTACAGACGATACTAAAACAGTCTGACTTTATCGTTCTTCTTACTCCATTAACAGATGAAACGTATCATCTTATCGGAGAAAAGGAATTTTCATTAATGAAAGAAACAGCTATTTTCATTAATGCTTCTCGCGGGAAAACAGTAGATGAAGAAGCATTAATCCATGCATTAGCAGAAAAGAAAATCTTTGCAGCAGGCATCGATACTTTTACACAAGAGCCAATTCAAAAAGATAATCCGCTCTTATCATTACAAAATGTTGTGACTTTACCGCACATCGGATCTGCAACGTTAAAAACTAGGCAGCAAATGGCTATGACAGCCGCTGAAAATTTAGTTGCAGGCTTACAAGGAAAAACACCGCCTAATGTTGTTCGCGGGTAATGATAAATAAACGAAAGGCAAGATGACATCGTCATCTTGCCTTTTTTTGTTAACATATTTTCTTTTCTCTTGGAGATGATATGAACAAAAATCAATGGAGTGACAAAAAATGAATCACGAATATACTTGTCCTTATTTCACTTTTTCCACTCGCGGCACTACTATTCATTACGAATTGTATGAACATGATAATAAAACGGAACGTCCTACTTTTGTGCTCGTTCACGGCTTTTTATCTTCCTCATTCAGTTACCGCCGTCTCATTCCTTTACTATCGAAAGAAGGAACAGTCATTGCTCTTGATTTACCACCGTTCGGAAAAAGTGATAAGTCTCATCTGTTTAAGTATTCTTATCACAATTTAGCAACGATTATTATCGATTTAATCGAACACTTATCTCTCTCAAACATTGTATTAGTTGGGCATTCTATGGGTGGGCAAATTTCTCTTTATGTAAACCGTATACGTCCTGAATTAATTTCAAAGACGATTTTACTATGCAGCTCGAGTTATTTAGCACGCGCAAACTTACCTTTAATGTATTCTTCTTATTTGCCGTTCTTTCATTTATACGTAAAGAACTGGATTATACGCCGCGGCATTGTTCATAACTTAATGAATGTCGTTCATGATCATTCATTAATTGACGATGAAATGAAGGAAGGTTACTCCGCTCCTTTTTATGACAACCGTATATTCCCCGCTTTAACTCGTATGATACGAGATCGTGAAGGTGACTTATCTTCAATTGAATTAAAAAAAATTGAAACACCTATACTGCTCATTTGGGGTGAAAAAGATCGCGTCGTCCCTGTACATGTAGGTCATCGTCTACACAAAGATTTACCGAATTCGAAATTTATTTCTTACGAAAATACAGGGCATTTACTACCTGAGGAAAAACCTGAACATGTTTATGAAGAAATTATCGCGTTTTCCGCGCAATAATATAAAAAAGGCTGTCGGAATTTCCGACAGCCTACAATGAACAACTTCCGCCTTCTTTTATTACAAGTAATTCCACAGCTAACTTCTCACATTTTTCAAGCGCAGGTACTTCCTCAAAAGACATAAAGTATATATGTTGAATCTTCTTTGCGATGTATTTTGGATCATCAAACACACTTGCGACGTTCACAGCATCGCTCGCTTCTGTTTCATAAAACTCCGGTCCCATTTGAAACGGATCCCAATTCTTCACAACCTCTATCATCTTTTCATATGTACCCATTCGCTTCCCGCCTTTTCACTTTTTAATACTTTTCTTTATCCTATCACATCAGCTATTCTATAAGAAGAGAGAGAACTTTCATAACTTAACGGTTTTACAGAAGAAGGGGGCAAACTTATGCAACTATTTCATAAAACAGTCAATCGACGTGGAACTCATAGTATAAAATGGGATACATATAAAAACGAAGAACTTATCCACGCTTGGATTGCTGATATGGATTTTGAAGTACCACAACCAATTCAAACTGCTTTAAAGAAACGTATCGAGCATCCTATTTTCGGCTATACACTTCCTCCCGAAAATATTGGCGATATTATTTGTAACTGGACAAAAAAACAGTACAACTGGGATATTCAAAAAGAATGGATTGTCTTTAGCGCTGGGATTGTTCCAGCTCTTAGTACGAGCATACAGGCCTTCACAAAGGAAAACGAATCCGTTCTCGTACAACCACCTATTTATCCCCCATTTTTCGAAATGGTCACAACAAACAACAGACAATTATGCATAAGTCCATTACAGAAACAAAATGATACATATACGATAGACTTCGAGCATTTAGAAAAACAATTTCAACAAGGCGTCAAACTCATGCTTCTTTGTAGTCCTCACAATCCGATCGGACGTGTTTGGTCAAAAGAGGAACTCACACAACTTGGCGCGTTATGTACAAAATATAATGTAATCGTTGTAGCAGACGAAATTCATTCTGATATTATTTATGCAGATCATACACATACACCGTTCGCTTCCTTATCCGAAGAATTAGCAGCGCGCACGATTACTTGTATGGCTCCGAGTAAAACATTTAATATCGCTGGATTACAAGCATCGATTATTATCATTCCAAACGAAAAACTCCGTCAAGCCTTTACATCTATCCAATATAGACAAGGATTCCACGGATTAAATATATTCGCCTATACAGCGATGCAAAGTGCCTATACAGAATGTAACGATTGGCTAAATGAAATTCGATTATATATAGAAGATAACGCTCAATTCGCTTGTAAATATATTAAAGATCACATACCTACTCTTTCCGTAACGAAGCCAGAAGGTAGCTTTTTATTATGGATTGATTGCTCTCGCCTACAACTTTCTCAAAGTGAGCGCACCACATTGCTTGAGGAAAAAGGGAAAATTATCGTTGAACCTGGTGAGAAATACGGATTAGGCGGCGAAGAACATATTCGAATTAACATCGGCTGTCCAAGATCTGTTTTAGAAGAAATTTTAAATAGAATGCGCCATACGTTTTCATCATAAGAAAGGAGGCTGTCCTACATCATTTGGGACAACCTCCTTTATCGATATCTTTTCAATTACGTCTCACAAAAAAAGCTACCATGCACGGTAGCTTTTACTTTTTCTTCATATCCGATGCTTTTTTTACAATGACGCCACAAGCAATTCGATCACCGGATTTACCTGTCGGTTGTGTCATGCCATCATCAGCGTTTTCTGTAATAATAATAGACGCTCCATCTTTTCTATGAATCGTCGTTTTTCCTTCTTCAAGTGTTATATGCGGCGCATCGATTTCTGCTTTAATTTTTCCAGAACCGTCTGCGATTACGTTCGGTAAATCACCGTTTTCTGCACCCTTCGGATTAAGAAGTCCATGTTTTTTATTATCAGGATTAAAATGATTCCCAGATGACTCAAAACGTGGTGCTTTACACTCGCCAATTTCGTGTACATGTATACCGTGCGGGCCAGGTGCAAAACCTTCTCCTTTAATCGTAATTTTCACTCCGCTTGTTTGTTGTACTACTTTCGCAGTCCCTACTTCATCACCTGAAGCATTATGTAATTTTACGTCAATTTCTTTCGGCTTTCCTTGGTCACAACCCGCCATCAGAAATAATAAACAACAACTGAAAAAAAGCCGTTTTTTCATTCAATTCCCTCCAAAATATATTCTGCCCTTAGATTGTCCGAGCATAGAGGGAAACATACAAAAATGAATTACTGTTTCTTTTCTGCTAACAATTTTTCTTCAACCTTCTGCAATCGGTCTGCTTCTCGTTTTGATACACGAATGAACATACGCCACGTGGCAACAGCACCAATGATAAATAGAACGCAAACAATCCCTGGAATAATATATTCTGTTTTATCTTCCGGAAAATATAAAGGCATCATATGAAACACTCCTTATTATAGGATTAACAAACCATCAGAATTTTCTGTTATATTATTTTAAATTATAGTTGAACCGATTCATATTCTCAAGGGGTGTTCCGAAAGCGAATGATTTCTTTGACTCCTTCTGCTACTTTCCTTACTATAAACTTGAGGTGAAAAATATGAGAGAAACATTTGAAATTGGTGAAATCGTTACTGGTATTTATAAAACGGGAAAATACATCGGCGAAGTTACAAATAGCCGCCCTGGTAGTTACGTCGTAAAAGTATTAGCTGTTTTAAAACATCCGGTGCAAGGTGACTTACATAACGTAAAACAAGCTGACGTACCATTTTTCCATGAAAGACGCGCTTTAGCTTTCCGTGAACAGACGAACATTCCAGAACAAATGGTGAAGAAATATGAAGGAGAAATTCCAGAGTATACAGATTCACTCAAATTAGCATTAGAAACTCAAATGAATTCATTTTCTGAAGATGATTCACCTTTTGCGGTTCGTAGTCTAGAAACATTAGAGCAATTAAAAAAAGACTATAAACTTTAAAAAAACAAAACGACCAAATTACATACTGTGCAATTTGGTCGTTACTGTGTACTCACTTTCTTTAACACTTTTGAAAAATCAACAAGTTCTCCCAACGTTGGAGGTGCTGGTTTCACTAAATACTCTTTATCTTTTTCTACTAACTTAAAAATATTATACGTCGTCATCGCATCATCTAGCGCACAATGATGCTTACCCGTCCCTACTTTTCCATACGCCTCAATTGCTTTCCACAACCCTGTTTGATTTCTCTCCCCAAAAAACTTCTTATACTCAAGCGATAAATCACGGCACTGTCCTAAGAATGGAAAGTCGACTCCCGCCATTTCACAATTATGCTTCAACACTTTCATATCCATATTTCCCCACGTAACAATGGTCGGTTTACATCTCTTTTCATATTCTGCAAGTTTTTCAACGAGTTCTGGAAACGAAATTCCTTTATCTACGGCTTCTTGTTTAATCCCTAAAAATTTCTTGCATCGATCTGTTAAAGAAGGAAAAGTTTTCGGCCTAACATGAGCTGAATACGTGTCTTCTACCTTACAGCCAACAACCGAAACGAGTCCTACCTCAATAATCTCCGGGAAAAATCCTTTTGGTTTTTTTCTGTGCTGGGGCATCGTAAACTCAAAATCCAAAAATAAAAATCGTTGTTCATCCATACGATCCCTTCCTTATCATCTTTGTCATTCCTTTCTATTTGACACTCCTACACGAACAAGCTCGAATGCTAATTCCATTTTAAATATTCAGATTGGATGTATCTTATATATATGTCAAATGCCCACAAATATTTTTAAAAATAAGAAAAAGTAACCGTTGCAGAAAATATAACAAAATACGCCCTTTCATTTACATCCTCCATTTTTCTACTTTATAATGACTTTATGTGTGTTTCTTTGAGAACATTTTTGACACACTAAGAAAAGTGAATGAAAGGAGATGAGAGTTTTGCACGAAACAACGCAAGAGCTCGCAAACTGGCAGTATTATTTTGCTATCGCAGTCTTTTTAATTACATATGCCATTATTATTTCTGAAAAAATTAATCGTGCTGTCATCGCACTTCTTGGTGCAGCACTCATGGTAATTATGGGGGTCGTTGATTTACACAACGCCTTTACGAAACATATTGAATGGGGGACGATTACGCTACTCATCGGTATGATGATTCTGGTGAACATTACGAGTAAATCGGGTGTCTTCCAATACGTTGCCATTAAAGCAGCAAAAGGGGCACAAGGAAATCCAATTAAAATTTTAATTTCACTTTCCTTACTTACTGCGCTTGGTTCCGCATTTTTAGATAACGTTACAACTGTACTTCTTGTTGTTCCAGTTACTTTATCTATTACGCGCATACTGAAAGTAAATCCTGTTCCTTATTTACTTTCTGAAATTATTTTTTCAAACATTGGAGGAACAGCAACATTAATTGGTGATCCACCAAATATTATGATTGGTTCTGCAAACAAGCATTTAGACTTCAATGCATTCTTGCTAAACTTAGCACCAATCGTAATTATTATTATTGCAGTTACAGCAGTAATACTTTACTTCATGTACCGTAAACAATTAATTGCTGATCCTGTACAAGTTAAGAAATTAATGAGCCTTGATGAAAAACAATACATTAAAGATCCAGTATTAATGAAAAAATCTTTAACAGTACTTGGACTTACAATCGTAGGTTTCATGACTCATTCAATCTTCCACGTTGATGCAGCTATCATTGCTTTAACTGGTGCTACTGTTCTTATGCTAATTGGTGTGAAAGAGCATGAAATTGAAGAGGTATTCGCAAGTGTAGAGTGGGTAACAATCTTCTTCTTCGCAGGACTATTCGTACTCGTTGGAGGACTTATCGATATCGGTCTTATCAAAATGTTAGCTCAAAAAGTAATTGGAATAACGGGCGGAGATATTTCTCAAGCATCTATCCTTATTTTATGGGTATCTGGTATCGCCTCGGCAACAATTGATAACATTCCATTCGTTGCAACAATGATCCCACTTATTAACGATATGGCAGTTGGGCTAGGTTTATCACCTTCTGACGCACAAATCGACGTATTATGGTGGGCATTAGCATTAGGTGCTTGTCTAGGTGGAAACGGAACATTAATCGGAGCTTCTGCTAACGTAATCGTTGCAGGTATCGCAAGCCGCGAAGGACATAAATTTAGCTACATGGACTTCCTAAAAGTCGGTTTCCCAATTATGATCGTTTCATTAATCATTTCTCATATTTATATTTATTTACGCTACCTAATGTAGTAGAAAAAGCGCCCAAATAAACAGGGCGCTTTTTTCATTACACATATTTAAAATATATCAATTTATCAACAAAAAATAACAAATCTACTCGTTATACCTCACCGGCTCATTTCGAATAATGAACAAGTGAATCGGCAAGAAAACTGAAAATGTAATGGTATGAATAATCGTAAATAATATAGAGTTCGTTCCGTATCTATCTAAAATTGCGTAGATAAGATAAATAGACAGCACAATCGATACAGCTGTTGCTATTAAATATAGAATTGGTACGAAATTAAAAATGAAACATGCGACATATATACCGAATACTTTCCATCCCGCTTCTTCTTTCAAGAAATCTGGTAATTTGTCTTTCGCTAAATCACCCCATATCTTACTATTTAAAAAAGGAATAAATGCAAGAGCACCATCGGTTGCACCATCATTTTTCGCCATCGTATACAGTGCAAAAGCCGTTAACAAATATGCAATAACTGCCCAAATCAATATAACAAGAATAAACGCAAAACTAAGAGCAAAGAAACCTGCTAGTAAACCCTGATCTTCCATCTTATCCTCTCCTCTCTACTCTCAACATATTTCATTCCATTGCAAGTTATGTTTTAAAATTTATCCAAACTCTCTGTATAATAATAAGAGCAAGATAATAAGAGAGGAGAACAACTGATGCATCCATTTGTAAAAGCATTACAAGAGCATTTCATAGCTCACAAAAATCCGGAAAAAGCAGAACCGATGGCACGTTATATGAAAAATCACTTCCCGTTTCTCGGCATTCAAACTCCCGAGAGAAGACAGTTATTAAAAGACGTCATCCAAATACATACTCTCCCAGATCAAAAAGACTTCCAAATCATCGTGCGTGAACTTTGGGACTTACCAGAACGTGAATTTCAAGCAGCCGCACTTGATATTATGCAAAAATATAAAAAGCATATAAACGAAACACATATCCCCTTCTTCGAAGAACTCATTGTCACGAAATCTTGGTGGGATTCTGTTGATAGCATCGTTCCTACTTTTTTAGGTAATATCTTTTTAAAACATCCGGAATTGATTTCTGCCTATATTCCAAAATGGATTGCATCAGATAACATATGGTTACAACGCGCAGCTATTTTATTCCAGCTGAAATATAAACAAAAGATGGATGAAGAACTTCTTTTCTGGATTATTGGACAGCTACATTCTTCAAAAGAATTTTTCATTCAAAAAGCGATTGGATGGGTCCTTCGCGAGTATGCAAAAACAAAGCCCGATGTCGTTTGGGATTACGTGCAAAATAACAAGCTTGCCCCGCCCAGTAAACGTGAAGCAATTAAGCATATTAAACAAAATTACGGAATAAATAACGAAAAAATAGGCGAGACTCTATCATAGATAGACGCGTTCCTCTATTGAGATTTAAAAAAGAACGTGTTAGAATATGTTCATTATTATTAATATAAGTAGCGATGACGGACTTATAAGTACTTGCACAAAAAGCGATTCAGGGATAGTGAAAGCCTGAAGCCGCAAGGAAACGGCAGTCTCGAGCAATACGTGATAAAGTGGATGCACCTTTTGTGTATCAACTAGGGTGGAACCGCGGGCAAACGCTCGTCCCTAGGCAATTAAGCCTTGGGATGAGCGTTTTTTTATGTTTTTCAAAGCATACACTGCTCGTTTCACAAGTTACCTGAGCACGTCATCGCCAATACGTTAACTTTCAAAAGGAGGATTTTATTATGTATTCAATGGAACAAGTAGTAAACTTAGCGAAACATCGCGGTTTCGTTTTCCCTGGTTCTGAAATTTACGGTGGTCTTGCAAACACTTGGGATTACGGTCCACTTGGAATCGAATTAAAAAATAACGTTAAAAAAGCTTGGTGGAAAAAATTCATTCAAGAATCTCCATACAACGTTGGTTTAGACGCAGCTATTTTAATGAATCCCAAAACTTGGATCGCTTCTGGTCACGTTGGTAACTTCAACGATCCAATGATCGACTGTAAAAAATGTAAAGCGCGTCACCGTGCTGACAAATTAATTGAAGATGCATTAGATGCAAAAGGCATCGAAATGGTTGTTGACGGTCTTACTTTCGACCAAATGGCTGACCTAATGAAAGAACATGAAGTAAAATGTCCTGATTGCGGTAGTGAAGAATTCACTGAAATCCGTCAGTTCAACTTAATGTTCAAAACATTCCAAGGTGTTACAGAGTCTAGCACAAACGAAATCTTCCTTCGTCCTGAAACAGCACAAGGTATTTTCGTAAACTTCAAAAACGTACAACGCTCTATGCGTAAAAAGCTTCCATTTGGTATTGGCCAAATCGGTAAGAGCTTCCGTAACGAAATCACGCCTGGTAACTTCACATTCCGTACACGTGAATTCGAACAAATGGAACTTGAATTCTTCTGTAAGCCTGGTGAAGATTTAGAGTGGTTCGCATTCTGGCGTGAAACTTGTAAGAACTGGTTACTTTCACTTGGTATGACTGAAGAAAGCATGCGTCTTCGTGACCACGGTGAAGAAGAGTTATCTCACTACAGTAACGCAACAACTGATATTGAATTCAGATTCCCATTCGGTTGGGGCGAACTATGGGGCGTAGCATCTCGTACAGACTTCGACTTAAAACGTCACATGGAACACTCTAACGAAGACTTTAACTATATCGATCCACAAACGAATGAGCGTTACGTACCGTACTGCATCGAGCCATCTTTAGGTGCTGACCGCGTAACATTAGCATTCTTATGTGATGCATATGAAGAAGAACAATTAGAAAACGATTCTCGTACAGTTCTTCGTTTCCACCCTGCTTTAGCACCATACAAAGCAGCTATCTTACCATTATCTAAAAAGCTATCTGAAGGTGCTACTGAAGTATTCGCAGAACTAGCTAAAGACTTTATGGTAGACTTTGACGAAACTGGTTCTATCGGTAAACGTTACCGTCGTCAAGACGAAATCGGTACACCATTCTGTATCACTTACGACTTCGACTCAGTTGAAGACAAAGCTGTTACAGTACGTGACCGTGACACAATGGAACAAGTTCGTATGCCAATTAGCGAACTAAAAGGTTTCTTAGAGAAGAAAATCCAGTTCTAATTATAAGAAAAAGAGGTTGCTCTAATGAGCAGCCTCTTTTTACTTTTCACGTTTTTCTTTAATTGCTACTGTACATCTTGATATACATAGTAAGTCATCATTCTCATCAATGATACGCACATCCCAAACCATCGTTGAATGTCCTCTATGTATCGGTGTTCCGATCGCTGTTACAATCCCATCTTTCTTTGAGCGAATGTGATTTGCATTAATTTCTAGACCGAAACAAATACATTTCTCTTGATCAATTAAATTGTATGAACCGACGCTTGCTACTGTTTCCGCTAATGCAAGAGATGCACCACCGTGTAAAAAACCAAACGGCTGATGTGTACGCTCATCAACAGGCATCGTAGCAACCACCTTATCTTCTGTCATCTCTAACAACTCAATTCCAAGTGAATCCATTAAAGTTTTTGCCATATCGTTTCCCCCTTCTCTTACTTTAATTAAATGTATAATTTTACCTATTTATTTTCAAACTACTTATAACACTTAAATAAGGAGGTTTTACCTAAATGAAACAGAAATTTTGTATATTACTGCTTATGTTCTCCTTGCTGACTATTGTACCAAATTGTGCACTAGCAGCCAAAGCATCCAACCTGACAATCGATGTTCAGACTGTAACACAAAAAGGTAAGAAACCTTATATAGAATATCAAATTAACAGACCTTCGTTTCACAATTTTTCTGATTCGAAATTTCAAAATAAGCTCAATTTCTATTACAAAAAGTCTACTGACAAATTTAAAACCAAATTAGAAAAAGACGCAAAAAAATATTATAAAGAAACAGAAGGATCCAGTACACCATTTCATCCGTACGTGGCGAATGTTGATTATAAAGTTTCCTTAAATAAACCACCTTTCCTCAGCCTATATTTGAATTACTATCAATATACAGGCGGAGCACACGGTCTTTATACGTGGAAGGCAAACACATTTGATTTAAAAGAAAAAAAGTTACTACACTTAGACGATTTATTTCAACAAGAAGATAAATATAAAGAAGTAATACGTGCTGAAATTGTAAGACAAATTAAACAAAATGAAAGCATTTATTTTCCCGATGCAACTGAAAAGGTCATGAGTGCTAAAAAATTTCACTTCTTTTTAGAACCGGACAATCTCGTCATTTATTTCCCATTATATGAAATTGCGCCTTACTCAAGCGGAATTCCACAATTTCGTATTCCGTATACGTTGCTAAGAGAGTATTTGAAGCCTTCTTATCAAAATATTTTGATTGACAACAAGTAAATAGTTTCGCTACGATAATGTTAACCTAAAAACAACAGGAGGTTAACATTATGAGAAGATTTCATGTTTTAGATTTAGCATTAGCTGCCATGTTCGTCGCTCTTATGGCTATTGGTGCAAATATTGTATCTTGGGCACCATTCCTACAAGTAGCAGGTATCCCCTTATCTATGCAACCATTTTTCGCAATTTTAGCAGGGCTTCTTCTTGGAAGTAGACTTGGTGCATTATCAATGACTGTTTACATGCTCGTTGGAGTAGCAGGTGCACCAATCTTCGCTAACTTCAAAGCTGGATTTGGAGCACTTTTAGATCCTACTGGTGGTTTTATTATCGCATTTATTATCGTTGCTTACGTATCAGGAAAACTAGTAGAACAAAAGGAAAAACCAACATTTAGTACATTTGCAATTGCTTCGTTCACAGGAATTATTTTAACTTATATTATCGGTACTACTTACATGTACGGGGCAGTCAATCTCTTCATGGGTGGTAATATGAGCTATAAAACAGCTTGGATGATTATGATGTGGTTTGCAGTAAAAGATATTGTATTTACAATTATCGGTGCCATTATCGCACCTCGTATATATTATGCTGTACGTCGTTCCGCTTATCAGCATTCTCATTCGACGATTTCCTAATAAAAAAGAGTTATTTCAGCGTACTGAAATAACTCTTTTTTTATTAAGACTCTTGATTCGTATGTTCTTCTAAAATTCTCTTCATCATTGTAACCATGTCACCACTTAATTCTGGGTGTTGCAGGGCCATCTCAATTGTCGTTTGAACGAATCCTAACTTTTCACCTACGTCGTAGCGCTTTCCTTCGAAATCGTAAGCGAATACACGTTGAATTTCGTTTAAGCTTTGGATAGCATCTGTTAACTGAATTTCACCACCAGCACCAACATGTTGCTGTTCTAAGAACATGAAGATTTCAGGTGTTAAAACGTAACGTCCCATAATTGCTAAGTTTGAAGGTGCTGTACCTGCTGCTGGTTTCTCAACGAAATTGCGAACTTGGTAACGACGTCCTTCCTGCTCTAACGGATCAATAATTCCGTAGCGATGTGTTTCATCTTCTGGAACCGTTTGTACACCAATAACAGAAGAAAGCGTTTTATCATATTCTTCAATTAATTGACGTAAACATGGTTTTTCAGCTTGAACGATATCATCACCTAATAAAACAGCGAATGGCTCATCACCGATGAACTTACGTGCACACCAAACAGCGTGACCTAATCCTTTTGGTTCTTTTTGACGGATATAATGAATATCTACCATTTTTGAAGAAGCCTGTACTTTTTCAAGTAACTCATACTTTTTCTTTTCTAATAAGTTTTGCTCTAACTCAAATGCATTATCAAAATGATCTTCAATAGAGCGCTTTGTTTTACCAGTAACGATAATAATATCTTCGATTCCTGATTTTATTGCTTCTTCTACAATGTATTGGATAGTCGGTTTATCTACTATCGGTAACATTTCTTTTGGCATTGCTTTTGTAGCTGGTAAAAAACGTGTTCCTAATCCAGCTGCTGGGATTATCGCTTTTCTTACTCTTTTCATCACAAAATACCCTCTCTTCTGTCAGAATAAATAACGATTATTTCCTTACATAGAATAAAAGGGAGGTTTCACTCCCTTTTATTCCCTACTACTTAAAATTACTTTATATTATAAACGATTCATAATATCTTCTTTAATAGTAAGTAACTTTTGTTCACTATTTTGTAAAGAATTATCTTGAACACCGAAGTAGAACTTAATCTTCGGTTCAGTTCCAGATGGACGTAGGCAGAACCAAGAACCATCTTCTAATTGATATTTTAACACATTTGATTTCGGTAAGTGAATCTCTTCTTTATGTCCATCTTGTAAAGATGTAACGATGCTCGCTTTATAGTCTTCAACTGCTACAACTGTTAAGCCCGCTACTTCTTTCGGAGGATTTTTACGGAATGTTGCCATCATTTCTTGGATTTGTTCCGCTCCATCTTTTCCTTTTAGTGTTAACGATACAAGATCTTCACGGAAGAAACCGTACTTATCAAATACTTCTAATAGACCATCGTATAACGTTTTACCTTGTGATTTGTAGTATGCAGCTACTTCACATGCAAATAGAACAGATTGTACTGCATCTTTATCACGGCAGAATGGACGAATTAAATAACCATAGCTTTCCTCATAACCGAATTGGAATTCGTATTGTCCACTTTCTTCATACTGTTTAATTTTCTCACCAATAAATTTAAATCCAGTTAACGTATCAACTGTATCTAAACCGTATGCTTTCGCGATTGTACGGCCAATTTCAGACGTTACGATTGTTTTTAATACAACACCGTTCTCTGGAAGCGTTCCGTTTTCTTTCTTTTGAGATAATAAGTAATCAAGCATTAATGCACCTGTTTGGTTACCAGTTAATACTTGGAACTCACCATCGTGATTACGAACTGCTACGCCAAGGCGGTCTGCGTCAGGATCTGTTGCGATTAACACATCTGCGCCTACCTTCTCACCGTCACGAATTGCATACTCAAACGCTGCATGCTCTTCTGGGTTTGGTGATTTCACTGTAGAGAAGTTCGGATCTGGTAACTCTTGCTCTTTTACAACTGTTACATCTGTAAATCCAACTTCTTCTAAACCACGGCGTACAGAAATATTTGATGTTCCGTGTAGTGGTGTAAAGACGATCTTTAAGTCTTTCCCAACCTTTTGTACCATTTCTTTATTAATAATGACATTGTTCAATTCTGCTGCATATGCATCATCTACTTCTTGTCCAATAATATGTAATAAACCGTCAGCTTTTAATTGCTCCACATCAGCAACCTCAACTGTTAATTCATCTTCTACTTCATTTACGTAGCTAATTAATTCATCAGCTTCTTTTGGAGGCAACTGCCCACCATCTTCACCGTATACTTTATAACCGTTATACTCAGGCGGATTATGGCTTGCCGTAAGAACGATTCCACTCACTGTATGTAAATGACGAACTGCGAAAGAAAGCACTGGCGTTGGACGTAAGCTTTCAAACACATATGTTGTAATACCATGCGCACCAAGTGTAGCAGCTACTTCCATTGCGAACTCAGGTGATTTATGACGAGAATCATATGCTACTACAACACCGCGCTTCTTCGCTTCTTCACCTAATTTTTCAATAAACTTTGCTAATCCTTGCGTTGCTTTACGAACTATGTATACGTTTAAACGGTTCGTACCAGCACCAAGTTCACCACGCATACCACCTGTACCGAATTCTAGATTTTTATAAAAACTGTCCTCGATTTTCTTCTCATCTTGCTTCATGTTTTCTAACTGTTCTTTTAGTTCTGCGTCTAACTCTGCATATGAAAGCCAGCGACTAAATTCTTGTTTCCAGTTCATCCTTCTATCTCCTCTCGCTTGTCATACCTTTATTATATGAAAAAAACAACCTGTATCTCAATATTTTTTACAATCTAACAGGATTTTACTAGCAATATTTGTATACACTATGGTTAAATACTCCACTAAAGGGAATGAGGATTATGCAAGAATGGGGCTTGTCAGAAGAACTCAAAATACAAACAAAGCAAATGATTGAAATTGCCGAAAAAGAATTATCAATTATGAGGCAAGCAATTGATAAAGAAGATGAATGTATTTTGTGTAAGATGGAAGATATTCATCATATGTTAGCAAATGTACAAACACTGGCAGCTACATACTATATTCAAGCGTATTTATCACCTTATACGGAAAGCTCACAGTTCATTACAACAGCTGTCCAACATTTAAGCGCCAGAAAACACGGTGCTCTTATTGTTGTGGAACGAAACGAGACACTTGAATCTTGTATTCAAACTGGAACAACGTTAAATGCTCATTTAACCGCACCACTGCTCGAATCGATTTTTTATCCAGGTAACCCTCTTCATGACGGAGCCGTTCTCGTTAAAAATAATCATATTGTTTCAGCTGCTAATATTCTTCCACTAACAAAAAGTACAGAAGTTGATCCAGAGCTAGGAACACGTCACAGAGCTGCAATTGGGTTATCAGAAAAAAGCGATGCACTTATTTTAGTTGTCTCTGAAGAAACGGGTCGCACTTCATTTGCTTTAAACGGTACTTTATATACAATTTCTTTATAAAGTGAAACTATAGTTTACGGGCAGTTCATGTGGGATAAGACATCCATAGTCATACCAATAAAAAAGGCTGTTCCAAAATGTAGGAACAGCCTTCTCTTATTATCTTATTCTTCTCCGAAACGTTCAACAAGTGTTGCAAGTGTACGTACCATTGCACCTGTTGCTCCAGCTGGTCCTAAATCATGCGCTCCTGATGTTTCAGATGTTCCAGCGATGTCTAGGTGTACCCAAGGTGTGTCTTCAGCGAATTCACCTAGGAATGTACCTGCCATAACCGCATGTCCTTCACGGCCTGGTGAGTTATTTAAATCAGCAAACTTACTGTTTCTCACGCGTTCTTTATCACGATCAAAAATTGGTAATTGCCAAATTGATTCATCTGTTTCCATAGATGCCTCTAGCACTTGCTCAAACAGCTCTTCATTGTTTGTCATTGCGCCTGTCGTATGATTTCCAAGTGCAACAATTACACCGCCTGTTAATGTCGCAACATCAACAAGGTAGTTTGCACCTAATTTTTTCGCATACGTAATACCGTCAGCTAATGCTAAGCGACCTTCTGCATCTGTATTTAATACTTCAATTGTTTTTCCGCTCATAGATGTGATTACATCGTCTGGCTTAAATGCTGTACCACTTACAACGTTATCCGTTGATGGAATAACAGCGATCACATTTTGCTCAGGGCGAAGTTCACCGATAATTTCCATCGCACCTAATACAGCAGCTGCACCGCCCATATCACCTTTCATACCGACCATGCCTTCACGTGGTTTTAAAGAATACCCGCCTGTATCGTATGTGATTCCTTTTCCAACGAATCCAATAACATCTGTCCACTCTTCTTTTCCTTTATAAATAAGAGCGATCATTTTTGGTGGCTCTACACTACCTTGGTTTACTGCAAGCAATGCACCCATACCAAGCTCTTCCATCTCTTCTTTCTCAAGAACTTTATAATCCATATCATACTTCTCCGCTAACTCAACAGCATACTCAGCAAGCTTTGTCGCTGTTAATACGTTTGGCGGCATATTTACAAGTGTACGAGCTGAATTTGTTGCACGTCCATGTACGTAGCCAACTGTTAATGCAGCTTCAATTTCCTGTGCATCTTCCGCTGTAATAGCCGTAAACTTCTCTAACTCTACACGATCCTTTTTATCTGATTTATACGTTTGTAATTCATATGTACCAAGGCCTTGTACTTCTGCTGCAATATGAGCTACATCAATCACATCTAACTTCTCTGTTACGAAAGAATCAAGTAAGATTGCTGCATCTTGTACTTTTGCTGCTTGTAACGTTTTAAACGCCTTACCAAGGGCCACACGTAATGTTTCTGTTGTATAAGATTCCTTCTTACCTAAACCAACGAAATAATAACGTTTCACATTTGTTTTTCCTAAACTATGTACTTTTGAAATAGCTTTCTTCTTAGTAGAAAGTTCTTTCTCTTCTAATAAAACTTGTAATTGTCCTTCAAACGCTTTGTCCAATTCTTGTACAAAACTACTCGTTTTCTCCTCTTCAAATAAGGCAACAATCACCGCTTCATGGCTTGCTAATTCTTTTTGTACTTGAAACATGTTCAGACCCCCTAAATTTCTCTACTCTTCCTTTATTATAACTTTATTTTCGATAAAATGCGACAATTCTAACTTCTGTCATATCCTATATACTCCATATTTCTTCTAATATAAAATTAAAAAGTCTAGCGTAATTACCACTAGACTATCTTTGTTTTAAATATTGGCCGCGAAACACTTGCATTGTTTCGTCTTGATTTAACATCGTTAACTCTTCTTCTGTAAACTTACCATTACCTACCTTAACTACATACACATTTACTTTTTTCTTACCCCATTGGCTATAAACATCTTTCACCGTATCATAATACAGATCAAGACGGTTTCCTTTTATTGCACCGCCCTTATCAGCCACTACACCATACCCATAACCTGGTACGAATAGAATTGTTCCAATTGGGAATACGCGTAAGTCCGCAGCGATCGTGGAATATAAATCCCTTTTCACCTTAACACCTGAATATGTAATACCATACTCCGGATGTCCCGGCCTCTTACCAGTCGACTCAATCCCCGACGTATAACCTGTTGCAGTCATTTCAATTGAACGATATTTAGACCAGTCGTTTGCCTGCTCTAAAGCATTTATCACTTCTTTACTCGGAGCAACATTTCTCTTAACTTCTGCTGCATGTACTTCTTTTGCACTCGTTCCCTCATATTTCTTTACAATCTCTACTAAAGAAACTCCTGTGAAAGCATTCCATGTTACGCATAATGCGGATACAAGTAAACAAGTCATCATAATGCGAATACAATATCGTTTTAACATTTTTATATTCCACACTCCTTCATCGTTAATCATTCCCTATACAATGAAGGAATATGCAAAAAAATAATCTCCAAATGAATTGGAGATTAAAACATTTGATATCCGCTTTTCCGAAGTTTCTTAATTACGATTCCTGCCAAAGCAGCACCTACTAACCCAGTAGATAAAATAAACACATCTGCTTGTCCTAAATGCGATACACTTGTCCCAAATGAAGAGAATGTTTCTTTTGGCTTTGAAAAGTAATCCCACACACTCGCCTTATTAATAATAAGTATACAAACAATCGGATACACAATAACCATTACCCATGTCGCTCGCAATATCATGTTGAGTAAAAATCCAATTCCAAAAAACAAAATAAAAAATAACATCATTGAAATAAGTAGTACCGGTATACTCACTCTTTCTCCCTCTCCTTCTCATGCGCCGTAAATACGTGATAGGCCGTATAACCAAATTGCTCTCCAGGATTTAATGTTTTGTCCATTTCAAGATGGAATTCTGATTTTCTTTCTAACAAATATGTAATAAGTACAGACGTATTTGGATCGTCTGCAATCGTATCTGGATGTAGAAACGCTACGTCAGACAATTCCTTCTCCTGTACAATAATATTTTCTCCTTCAGGTTCCAAAAGGAAAATAATCATATTATCACTAATTTCATTGCGAATCACGCCCGATCGAACGCCAATGATTCCCTTCACATGAGCGACAATGCCTGTCTCTTCTAACACTTCACGTTTCACAGCTTCATCAACCGTCTCACCTTCATTTACAAAACCAGCCGGTAAAGACCATTTCCCCTTTAATCCACTGTATTTCTTCTTAACGAATAGCCACCTGCCATCTTTTGTAGCTACTAGGCCACTAACAGCTAACCATACTTTCCCTCGCTTCTCCATGATGTAATACCCTCCTCTACCAGAACGGACAGAATATTCTTTCTTTTTATATATTATACTATATTTTTAAAATGAAAAAAGCAGAAACAGCTCTTAGCCGTTTCTGCTTTCTCTACTATATATTAAAAGAACTTTAATTTACCTTTTTTAAGAACTAATAAAGGTCCACCTAATAAGAATAGGTAACGGTTATCGATAACTTTCTTCATGAAAGAAGCTTTCCAACCTGTTAACTTTTTGCCCATAACAACGCCCATTGCATCGTCATGACCTAAAGAACATACAGATCCTTTATTATCGAATGCGAATGTTTTCATTTCGCCTTTGCCACGAACTAACACAGTTAAGTTGTGTGCAATATTGTAACCTTGTTGAATTGCGATTTGTGCTGTTGGTGGGTATGGACGGTTAATTTCTTCGTTAATGATTAACGCTGCGTCACCAACCATGAATACATCTTCGTATCCTGGAGCGTGCATGTACTCATCAACTTTTACACGTCCGCGCATTGCTTCAAAGCCAGACTCTTCCACAATACCGTTACCACGAACACCTGCAGCCCAAACTACTGTTTCAGACTTAATTAATTCAGTATCATCGCCATTTGCAACGATAATACCTTCTTCAGTTGCTTCTTTAATTGCTGTACCGATGCGGAATTCTACGCCTTTTTTCTCAAGTTGTTTTACAGCGTATTCTACTAATGCTGGATCGAAACCTGGAAGTGCTGTTGGAGCAGCTTCTACACAGATGATACGTGCTTTTTCACGTGGTACATTGTACTGTTTGCAAAGTTCAGGAACACGGTTTGCAAGCTCACCTACGTATTCGATACCAGTAAATCCAGCACCACCAACAACGATTGTTATTAACTCATCGCGTTGTTCAGTTGCATATTTAGCGAAACTAGCTTCCATATGCTCACGAATTTGACGAGTTGCATTAATGTTAGCGATTGAGAATGCGTGCTCTTTTAATCCTGTAATACCGAATGTTTCTGATTCGAAACCAAGACCGATTACTAAGTAGTCATACTCTAACTCGCCGTCTTTTAAGATAATGCGTTTTTCAGCAGCTTTAATTTCTACTACTGTATCTTGTACAAAGTTCACTTTATTTGTATCGATAACGTCTTGAATATCTAGACAGATTTTTTCATCTTGTAATGTACCAGCTGCGCTCTCGTGTAACCAAGTCGCTTGGTAGTGATAGCTGTTGTTGTTTACTAACGTAATTTCAGCTTCATTTACAGATAATGCTTTTTGCAGACGAACAGTCGTAATCATCCCGCCATAACCTGCACCTAAAACTACGATTTTTGGAGTCTTCACCAAATCACAACCCTTTTCTTTATATAATAGTAATGAAAAATAATACCAAGTACTAAAAACTCTATTTGTCAAGAATGTGGAATTTATCACATTCTATATCATAACAAAACGCAGTCAAAAAATCGTACGAATTTTGTCATAGAAATTTAACATAATACTTCCCTATATTAGTCGGTTTTATTCCAGAATTCAAGCGTCTGGAGAATTATCAATATTTTAAAATAACATAGCGTTTTCAAGGGTTTTTCAGCCTTTTTTTCATGTATTTTCCTTTCTCCATATTTTATACAATTTAAAAAGCATCTATGCGAAAACTTACACACAATTCAGTCGTTTTCAGAAGTATTCTGAACTCAAATATGCTATCATTTATTTGAAAGTGTCATCATTTGCAGGATTTTCATGTACATATGAACAATATATGAAATCAATATCAAAATTCCATCTATAGGGGGAATGAAAGTGGCAGAAAATCAAAAAGTTTATGACATAACAATTATTGGTGGTGGTCCAACAGGGCTGTTCACAGCATTTTATGGCGGTATGAGACAAGCTAGTGTAAAAATCATTGAAAGCTTACCTCAGCTTGGAGGACAATTATCCGCACTCTACCCTGAAAAATACATTTATGATGTAGCTGGATTTCCAAAAGTGCGCGCACAAGAATTAGTTGATAACTTAAAAGAGCAAATGAAGAAATTCGACCCAACCGTTTGTTTAGAAGAAGCTGTTGATACGCTTGAGAAACAAGCTGACGGTATATTTAAACTTGTTACGAATAAGCAAACTCACTATTCTAAATCAGTTATTATTACTGCTGGCAATGGTGCTTTCCAACCACGTCGCTTAGAATTAGAAGGTATAGCTAAGTATGAAAAGAAAAACTTACATTATTTCGTTGATGATATGAATAAATTTGCTGGTAAGCGCGTCGTAGTATTTGGTGGCGGCGACTCAGCCGTTGATTGGACAATGATGTTAGAGCCAATCGCCGACAAAGTTACAATCGTTCATCGCCGTGATAAATTCCGTGCGCATGAACATAGCGTAGAAAGCTTAATGAATTCTCGTGCAGAAGTAAGCACACCGTACGTTCCAGTAGAACTCATTGGTGATGACAAAATTGAACAAGTCGTTCTTCAGCATGTAAAAACAGAAGAAAAAATTATCATCGATGTTGATGACGTAATTGTAAACTACGGCTTCGTTTCCTCTCTTGGTCCAATTAAAAACTGGGGCTTAGATATACAAAAAAACAGCATTCTCGTGAACTCGAAAATGGAAACAAATATTCCTGGCATTTACGCTGCTGGTGACATTTGTACATATGAAGGAAAAGTAAAACTCATTGCTTGCGGCTTCGGTGAAGCACCGACAGCAGTAAACAATGCAAAAGCTTACTTCGATCCAAACGCAAAACTTCAACCGATGCATAGCTCTAGTATGTTTTAATATAGAAATGAAAAGAACTCCTTTTACGTAAAAGGAGTTCTTTTTTATTGTACTACCGTTCTCTTCCAAAATATGTTACAATAAATAGAACGAACGTTCTATTTATTGAGGGGGATATTTTAAAATGAAAGAACCTATCATCGTAAAAAAAGAAGCTTTCCAAGTAATCGGCGTTTCGATTACGACGACAAATGAAATAGAGGCATCTATTGAAGGAAAAATTCCCGGGCTTTGGAACCGGTACTTCCAAGAACAAATCATGCACCACATTCCAAATCAACAAACGAAAGAAACATTCGCTTTCTACTCAAACTACGAATCAGATGAAACGGGTACATATACCTTTACGATTGGCATGCCTGTTTCTTCATTAGAAGACGTTCCTGAAAATATGACAACTTTAACAATACCTGCCGCTACGTATGCGGTATTTACAACAAGAAAGGGACCAGTTGCTGAAGTTGTTTGCGAAGCTTGGGAATATATTTGGAAATGGTCAAAGGAAAACAAACGTGCTTTTACAACAGACTTTGAGCTTTATGATGAAAGAGCGTTAGATCCAACCAACGTACAATTGGATATTTATATTGCATTAGCCTAAACGACAAAAAAGAAGATACCCTTTGGTATCTTCTTTTTTGTCGTTAAATAGCCACTGTGCAAATTCATTATTATTGTCTACAATGAGAAAGTGCAGTATAGAAATATTAGAAACTGTATAAAACGATTGTTAACAGGTTTTTTAGTTTAAATTTGTCACATAGAAAGGAAGCAATATGGAGGAACTACAACAAAATAAATCTGCTTTAGAAGGAAGCGGAAAACCGTTATTAAAAAATACGAATTTCCTTTTTCTTTGGGCAGCTACTCTTTTTTCAAGTTTTGCTTTAGCCTTTTTTACTTTTTCACAAACGTGGTACATAGCAAAAACATTAAACCTTGAAGCTTCACTCGGTGTTGTTTTCGTAGCTCTTAGTGTTCCAAGGCTTATTTTTATGATTATCGGCGGCGCTGTAGCTGATAAATTCCCGAAAAAAAATATTATGTTTTATTCTAATATTATTCGCGCTATTCTCGTTGCAACCATTCTCACATGGTTCATCGTAGGTGATGTAACACTATATACATTTGCTTTATTCGCCTTATTCTTTGGACTTGCTGATGCTTTTTTCTGGTCAGCTGACGGATCTATCTTACCTGAACTTGTAGAAAAAAACCGTTTAACACAAGCAAACTCACTTACACAAATGACAAACCAAGCATCGGTCATCTTAGGCCCTGTACTTGGCGGCATTCTTATCAAATTTACGAACTATGAAACGATCTTTTCGATCACAATTTTATTACTAATCGTCGCAGCCATACTCGTTCAAAAAATACAATTTACGATGCCAGAGCAGCAAAATACAGACAAAGGCATGTTTACTTCTATTAAAGAAGGAATTTTATACGTAAAGGAATCACCATTCCTTTCAACTTTCCTTCTTTGTAGCGCCTTTTTAAATTTATTTTTAATCGGTCCGATGCAAGTCGGTTTCCCGCTTTTCGTTAAAAATGTTCTGCACGGTGATTCGCTTCAGTTTAGTTACTTAGAAGCATCTGTCGGCGGCGGAATGGCAATAGGCGCGGTCATTGTCGGTTTAAAAAATATTAATCGTAGACGCGGTCTATTTTGCATTATCATGATGCTACTGTCTGGTGTATTCTTCTTATCCATCAACTTTAGCACCGTACTTTGGCAAGCATTATTAGCTGGCATGTTTTACGGTATTACAATTGCAATGGCTATCGTTCCGCTTATGGCGATGATTCAATCGACAGTAAAAGAAGAAATGATGGGACGCGTAATGAGTCTACTTATGCTATCATCCATGGGCTTTATCCCGCTTTCTTATGCATTCACATCAATCGCACTTGCAGTAGGAATTCCAATCGTAGCCGTTATGAAAAGCGGTGCAATCGCCGTTATCGTCTTCGTACTATTTGTAGCGATTCGTGTTCCAGTTGTAAGAAAGTTTGATTAACTACTCGGAGTCATGTGTTATACGCATGGCTCCTTTTTAAATGGATCAAATAACGGTATCCCCTTACTTCTTCTCACAGCTGCTCCCCATTCTAATCCAACCTCTAAAAATAAATCTCGCACTGTACTATATAAAAGTGCCTTAACATTTTTACGGATTTCCCCGTATTTATACGCTCTCACGACACTCTTCACTCGCCAGATGAAATTTCCATACACTTCTTCATCAGCTAATATTTGCTCCAGTAAAACACCTTGTTCTAATAATCCGCTCTTTTTATACGCAAGTTCCACCTTACTCCAAAATATATTAATCTTCTTCGGATTACTCGTCATCGGCAGAAGTGCGTATATAAAAGGCTTCGGTATATCATGGCGACAATACGTCTCATCAAGCTCGTACGTTACTTTTCTATTCTCTTTTATTGGTGGAATGTTTTTATAAAGAATTGTTTCCCGCTCATATTTTTGCTCATTTTTACTACAGCCAGCTGCACAGTCCCCACTTTCACATGCGGACATTTTCATACGGTCATCCATGCGGTCAATTGCAGATGTAAGAAATACATATAAGTTCGCACTATATCCGCCGCGTTTATGTCTTTCTTTTGTCGCAACACGTTTTATAATTCCTAGTTCCTCTAACTTTGCAATGGAACGGCGTACTGTACGAATACTTTTTCTAATATTCGTCGCAATCGTCTCCATTAACGGACAAGCAACTCCTACTGTTTTCTGTTTCTCATTCACTGCATACTTTCCTAAAAAATGAATAATGGTAGCATCCGTTTTATTTAATTGAAATCGATAATATTTCAAAACTTGCTTTTGATATGTATTAAACTCTTCTTTACTTCGAAATTCACTGTATGGTTTCATTAAGTTATATAAACTTCCCATTTTTATCACCTCACTTATAAATAAGAGGCAGGAAGAGAAATTGGCGTGACATTAAATATTTTTTATTGGAGATGAAAATATGATCGTAATTAGCGCTTGTTTAGGTGGAATCGCTTGCCGGTATGATGGAAATGACAATCTCGTTTCAAAAATAGAGGAGCTTCTGCAACAAGAAGATACAGTCCTCATTTGTCCTGAAGTATTAGGGGGATTACCAACACCTCGTCCCTCTGCCGAAATTATTGGCGGGAATGGCGATGACGTTTTAGACGGAAAAGCAAAGGTAATGACAAAAGATGGTGAGGATGTCACAGAAGCTTTCGTAAACGGTGCTTATAAAGCATTAGAACAAATCAAAAATTTACACCCAGAATATATTATTTTAAAAGAACGCAGCCCATCTTGTGGTAGTTCTACAATTTACACCGGAGAATTTAACGGCAATAAACAAATTGGTTACGGGGTAACAACTGCTTTATTTAAAAGACATGGCTTTAAAGTCATTTCAGAAGAGGATTTTGAGAATCAAAAAAGGAATTGACCCTGTTCGTCAATTCCTTTTTATCTTTCTTATTTCACACTTAACTTTTCTTTCACTTTCGCAGGAAGCTCGTCTTTCTTCACTTCTTCCCAAGCTGTTACACCTTTTTTATCTGAATTGTATACGCGTAAGAATGCATCTTTACGAAGATTTTTTTGAGCTGTGAATTCTAATTCTTTTTCTTTTTCTTTTCCGTCTTTATCGAATCCTTTTAATTTATACTCGAAATATTTATGTGGCTCTCCGTTATCAAACTTCTCATTTTTTTCAATTCCATCAGCTGTAACTTGAACGTAATACTCATCTTTTCCTAAACGATTAATATCACAACCAACTAAAAGGCTTGCGAATACAACTAAAATACTAAACAGTGCAATATATCTTTTCATTTCCTTCACCTCATGTTTTTTTCTTATATTGTTATCTTAATGCCCAGAGCTTAAAGAAGAAATTCAAAAACATGACATGAACATTACACTTTTGTAAGATAATAATTATTTCTTCACTTTAGAAATCGTCATCCCGTCACCAATTAGAATAAGTACAGATTCTAAATTTGGATGAGTTGCTACTACTCCGGCAAACTTCTTCATACACATAAACCCACTTCTAATCATGTAAAAGACAGAAATTAGAAGAAAAATAATAATTCCTTATTCAACTAACGGTTTCATTTTCAATATGTAAAAAGGGATTTCTAAATGATGAAGTGAATATGTATTTATTATTTTCTAACTTTTGAGCGAAAGTGTTTTTACATAAGTTTCGCTATGTCCTAATTTAAAATTTTCGAGGGGAAAAATAATATGAATCCTATTTTATTAGATGTTCCGTTACAAATAGAAACAGATAGACTCATTCTTCGAGCACCACTGCAAACCGGTGAAGGGAATGTAGTACACGAAGCTATTAAAGATTCAATCCGTGAATTAAAGCAGTGGTTGTTTTTATTCCAGTCCATTCCTACTGTTGAAGAAACAGAAATTCTCTTGAGAAATGCGCATATAGATTTTTTGAAAAGAGAAAGCTTTCGCTACCTTATCTATCATAAGGAGACGAATGATTTTATTGGAACTGCAAGCCTTCACCGAATTGATTGGAATATTTCTAAATGTGAAATTGGATACTGGATTAACACCCAATTCAGTGGCAGTGGATATATGACAGAAACAGTAAGTGCATTAACAAACCTTGGATTTCAGTTATTTAAATTTAGAAGGATTGAAATACGATGTGAATGTAATAACACGAAAAGTCGTGCAATCCCTGAAAAATTAGGTTTTGAGCTTGAAGGGGTATTACGTAATGAAGATTTTTCAGCTGACGGCAAACAACTAACTGATACTTGCATCTATGCAAAGATAAAGTAAAACTTTAATCAGCCCTTACCAACTGGACTTTTATGGCAAAAGAAAAGACCTCCCTAACGATTGTATTCCATCGCTAAAAAGGTCTTTTTCTATTTCGGCTAAAAACTTAGCACTCTTCTGGCTTACCAGCATTCGTCGCTGTACGGAAAGATGATCCACATCCGCATGATGCGATTGCATTTGGATTATCGATTGTAAATCCGCCACCAAGCATAGATTGTTTATAATCAATTTTTACTCCTTTAACAATTGGAGCACTTTCTGTATCGATAACAAATTCAACACCGAAAAACTCAAGAACTGTGTCGTCTTCTTTTGGTTCTACTTCAAATCCTAATCCGTAAGAAAGGCCAGTACATCCGCCGCCGTGTACAGCAAGGCGCACGTACTTCTCTCCATCTTCAGCATCTTTTAACATATCTTTAATTTGAAAAGCTGCTTGTTCTGTTACTTCAATCATGAAATACACCATCCTTTCTGTTCTCATTCTATTATACATCTTTACGCTTCTATCTTGTACTCATACACTCCGCGGCAAATTACTTCTGCTGGTCCTTTCATTAACACATTGCCTTCTTCTGTCCATGCAATCATTAAATCGCCGCCAGCTAAATGAACTGTAATTTCCTTACCACGTTCCATCTTTCCATTTAAAATAGAGGCTACAACCGCAGCACACGCTCCTGTTCCGCAAGCTTGTGTTACACCAGATCCTCGTTCCCAAACACGGAAGTTCATCTCTTCTTCATTCAAAATCTCGATAAATTCAACATTTACTCGCTCTGGGAACATTTCATGTGTCTCAAGAACTGGTCCAAGCGTTGTAAGAGGTGCTTGTTCTACATCATCAACAAAAATAACTGCATGCGGATTCCCCATAGAAACAGCTGTAAATGCATAACGATGATTATTGTATAAGAAGTTTTCACGAATAAATGGCGTTTCACTTTCGCCAAGCATCGGTATTTCTGCACGTGTTAAACGCGGTGCTCCCATATCGATTTTCGCTAACGTAACTTTCCCTTCTTCTACCGTTACTTCCGCCGTTACAATACCAGCTAACGTTTCAATTGTGAAGACTGTATCTTCTACTAGTTTATGCTCATACGCATATTTCGCTACGCAGCGTAAACCGTTACCACAGCTCTTTCCTTCTGACCCATCATTATTAAACATGCGCATTTTCACCGGCGCTACGTCAGATGGACAAATTAAAATCATTCCATCTGCTCCAATACCAGTATTAATATTTGAAACCTTTTCCGCCACAAGAGCTAAATCTTCTTCAGGAATTTGTTCTTCAAACATATTTACATATATATAACTATTGCCAAGACCATGCATTTTTGTAAAAGAAAATTGGCTCATTTGCATTCACTCCAAAAATAATTTGTTATTTTAAGTATAAAATGCACGCTTTTAGAACACAATATGAATGTCCCCCGTTTCTCATATTTGACAACATTTGGCGATGAGCCATTCTTGCGCAAATTGTGTAAGAAACAAGCCCTTCTAAAAGGGCCTTTTTTTATTTATATACAATTTTATCTTCCCCTGCGAAATAAAATTTTATCTAATGGAAAAAGAAAAAGGTGCTGCTGATTGCAACACCTTAAAACATTGGATTTTCATCTAAATACTCATATACATTATTAACAAGTTCTTCTACTGTAGCACCTTGTACGACTTCACCATTTACAAGAGCAAATGGTCCTTCAAAACAAATACCACAATATCCTAAACAACCATACTCCATTACATCTAAATTCGGATCTTTTTCTAATTTCTCTAAAGCTGCTTGTGAGCCACTCGCAAGGTTACCTACACAAAATTCAATTAATGGTTTAATCAAAATTCTCCCCCCTGTACTACAAAACAAATTACTTTCTGACTTTATCTATAAGAAGAAAACTAAGTTTTCTCTTGTTGTTTTCGTTATACATTCTAAACTATTTAGTTACTTCACTATTTCACTTCAAAGTAGATGGTTTTATTTTATATAACATGCTATTCATAATGAAATAGTAACTAAAAAATGAAAACAGTTTACTTTACTTTTCTTCTTATTGTACAACAGAGTATTCATTCATGCATTGTTATTTGTTCACAAATTCGATATAATTTGATTGAGTAAAGTCGAAATATTTTATTAATATAAAATTGTGTGATTAGGGGATATTTCAACAGAAAAGGGGTAATCCATCATGAAACACCTCGTAATACTAGGTGGCGGCTACGGTGGAATGAGAATTCTGCAACGGCTACTTCCAAGCAACCAACTTCCGGATGATGTACAAGTGACATTAATCGACAAAGTACCATACCATTGTTTCAAAACTGAATATTATGCATTAGTAGCGGGTACAATTTCAGAAACGCATATTCGCATACCGTTTCCTGAGCACCCACGCCTTAATATTCAATACGGCACAATAACAAATATTGATCTCGAAGAAAAAGCTGTTCATCTTGATGGCGGCGAAGCAATCCAATATGATGATTTAATTATCGGACTTGGCTGTGAAGATAAATATCATAATGTTCCTGGAGCAAAGGAATATACACATAGCCTACAATCGATTGAACAAACACGTAAGACATATGAACAATTAAATAGCCTAGAACCAAATGCAACAGTTGCTGTTGTTGGTGCTGGCTTAAGTGGCGTTGAAGTAGCAAGCGAACTTCGTGAAAGCCGTTCTGATTTAAAAATCTATTTATTTGATCGAAAAGATAGAATTTTATTCCCATATCCAGAGAAATTAAGTAGATATGTAGAAGAATGGTTTGTAAAGCATAAAGTTAACATTATACGAAACTCTAACATTACAAAAGTAGAACCAAATATTGTGTACAACCACGATGAGCCACTTGAATGTGATGCAATCGTCTGGACAGCTGGTATTCAAGCAAATGAAGTTGTTCGAAACCTTCCAGTTGAACAAGATGGTAGCGGACGGGTTGTTTTAACAAAATATCACAATATTCCAAATAACGAGCACGTTTACGTTGTAGGAGATTGCGCAGCACTTCCACATGCACCATCTGCACAACTTGCTGAAGGCCAAGGAGAACAAATTGTCCAAATATTATTAAAACGTTGGAATAATGAACCACTTCCTGACGAACTACCTGTAATTAAATTAAAAGGTGTTCTCGGTTCTCTTGGTAAGAAGCATGGCTTCGGTTTACTCGCAAACCAACCATTAATGGGACGTGTACCGAGATTATTAAAATCTGGCCTTCTTTGGATGTACAAATATCATAAGGGTTAATACTTAAAAGGCTGTCTACTAATTAGACAGCCTCTTTTATTAGTTAAAATATAATTATCAGACACATCTTTCTCAATATGGATCATGATTAATTTTTCATTTTTATATTAAAAACTATTGATGAACAGTGTATGCTATTTATAAGTTGTTTTATTTCCTTTAAGACCGAAGTCATTCGGTCTTATTTTTTTATGTTGTAAATACTTTTACAGGAGGTATTCCATTTCACTTATGAACTTAACGAAACTAAACAATCGAATAGAAGTAAAGAAGAAAGAATTGATCTATCTCGTTGAAAAGTACGGATTCACTCATGATAAAGTGATTTCTTTCAGTCAAGAATTAGATCGTTTACTTAACTTATTAATAAAACTCAAGACGAAGAAAAAACGTTGCTCTTTATAACCGTTTTGCAATCTTTTTTGATACGATATAACTAGAATCAGAAAGGAGCCATCTATGTTTATATTAAAAGACGTTACATATAAAGATATACTGCACATTCCTTATTTACAGATTCAAAAAGAAAAAATCACATGTATTATCGGAGAGAGTGGGAGCGGGAAAAGTACATTGCTTCGCATGCTAAATGATTTACAATCTCCAACATCCGGTACAATTGAATACAACGGAAAGCTGATTTCTGATTATCCTCCTATTCAATTACGACGTGACGTAGTCATGCTTGGGCAAACCCCACCTATTTTTGATGGAACGATTAAAGACAATCTATTAATGGGACTTCGTCTTTCTGAAAAACCATTTCCAAATGATGATATTTTGCGGAGCGCGTTAACGACTGTTAGCTTAGAAAAAAATTTAGAAGATAACGCCGATTCATTATCAGGCGGTGAAAAACAACGACTTGCTTTTGCACGTATTGTACTTATGGATCCACCTGTTTATTTATTAGATGAACCAACCTCGGCACTAGATAGCGATACAGAACGCCGCGTTATGAAACAATTTACTATACTAGCAAAAGAAAAGAAAAAAACAGTTATCTTCATCACACACTCACAACAACTTCCAGAAGAAATTGCGGACGATATTATTGAGATTAGTAAAGCAAACGGTGCAACTAGAAAGGAAGTGCTCTCAGTTGAAGGGCGTTATTGAACTACAAATTTGGCAACTTGCCGCTGCATATATTTTTATTCTTATTTTAATCGGGCTTGTGAAATTAAAAGGAATACCTCGCGAAAAACAAATCGCGCTCGCAACATTCCGTATGACCATTCAGCTCGTACTTGTTGCATATGTCCTTACATACGTATTTGAAAACAGTAATCCATTTTATACAATTGCTCTCATTACTTCTATTACTACCTTTGCAATTTTTAATATTTATAAACGAGTTAACATCCCTATGTCCAAAGAATTAAAACGAGTAGCCGCCCTTTCCATGGTTGCCGGATCAATTGGGCCACTTCTACTATTTATCTTTGTTATTATCGGACATAATCCTTGGTATGCGCCGCAATATATCGTTCCGATTACAGGAATGTTAGTTGGGAATGCCATGACTGGTGTTTCTCTCGGTGCAAATACGTTCTTAAACAATATGAAATCACAAAGAGGTCAAATTGAAGGAGCACTTATGCTTGGTGCAACACCGAAAGAAGCAACTGCTCCGCTCATACGCGACGCTTTTGACTCTGCCATTTTACCAACGATCAATTCTATGGTCGGAATGGGGATTATAAGCTTACCGGGCATGATGACCGGTCAAATCTTAGCAGGTGTATCACCATTTACAGCCATTCAATATCAAATCGCAATTATACTCGGTATTTCAGGAAGTACCGCTTTCGCTGTCATTCTCTTCTTACAGCTTGGATATAAGACCTTCTTTAATAAGCGGTGTCAGTTGAAAGAGGTTGACTATAGTGCGAAGTGAATCGTAACTCTCGCTTGGTAAATGATGCACCGTTCTCGGTGAGTGAAATTATATAGACGATTTTTCGAATATATCTATCATAACTCAAAATATATCAACGATTTTTGAAATATATCGACGATTCGACAAGGAATATCGACTTACCGACAAAAAATGACATAATAAAAAGAGGAGGCCTATTCGCCTCCTCTTTTTATTTACTTACGCCTTCTTAACGAATTGTGATTTTAACTTCATTGCTCCGAAACCGTCGATTTTGCAATCGATATCGTGATCGCCATCAACTAGACGGATACTCTTTACTTTCGTACCGATCTTCACAACTGAAGAAGTTCCTTTTACTTTTAAATCTTTAATGACAGTAACAGCATCGCCGTCTTGAAGAACGTTTCCGTTCGCATCTTTTACAACTTTTGCACCATCATTATTTTCAGCTTCTGCTTCTTGGCCCCACTCATGAGCACATTCTGGACATACGAAAAGAACGCCATCCTCATACGTATATTCTGAATTACATTTTGGACAATTTGGTAAAGTAGCCATAAATTCATTTCCTCCGTTCATTATTTATACGTAAAAATCAAAATTGATGTTTACATCTCGATAAATAAAATTTGTATAGCATTTCTTTATACTGCCATAGTCTCACGTTATTGACAAGCCTACCTGGAATTCTCATTTTTTATTTTATTTTACAAAATTTCAATTCGTATGGTGTTTCCAAGTAAAAAAGAAGAACCTTCACAAGATTGTCCTTTTCAAAATGAACGAGTTCTGACTAGAACCCCCAACCATTTTCTTCAATGTAAAATTGATACTCTTCTAACTCATCTTCGCTTAACTTCTTATTATTCTCATATACTTCTTGCCATTCAAAATAGTCTTCACTAAAATAAACAGCAAATTTAATTTTCACGTTTTTCTTCTCTGTATAATCATAACCAGTAAACTCTACTACATCATAATCTTGTTCTTTCTTCACAAGCTTCCAAGCTGGATTATCGGTCATAACCTCGAAAGTAAATCCTTCACTACTTGAACGAACGACATTTTTAATATTCGGCTCAGTTGGTAAAAGTGAGAGTCCGAACATAGCTCCACCAAACACGATTCCAACTATAATCTGGAAACCAACCATACCAGCAAAACTAGCTCCACTCTTTGATTGTAAGTAATACGCCTTCTCATGATCTGGCATATCTTCTCCCTTATGTAATACACGAACAGCATGCTTATAATATAAACGGTTTCCTTGCCATCCAGTAAATATCATCATTCCTAATTGAAGAACTAAACTACATGTTAAATAAATCCCATCTGGAATATCTATAAAAGGAGTTACAACGATACTAGGTACCGCCAATAACGTAAGTATAATAAACAACTTATACATTTTACGATAAGCTAACCAAAAAGTTGGGAAGAAAAAGGCTACCCAATTCCACGTATTCCCTTGCGCTGGATTTTCTACTTTGCCCCACTTAAAGTCATAATAAGCTGTATTCTTTTGAACAACTTTATGCAACTCTTGCGGGGAATTTGTTTCTTGTAAAACAGTTTCCTTCACGTACATCATCCTTTTCTTCTTTCTACATACATGTATTTTATAGAAAGAAAAAGAAGGAATCTAACAAAAAGTACATATATTTCATAAAAATGAACAGAAATCGAATATATTCCTACAATTACCCGTTTATTATTCCATTTTACTTTTTAATATATTAAAATACTTATGAATGATAGGTTTAATACACTAAGTTAAACATTTTACATATTTGATAATAAAAATGTTTCACATGAAACTATTTATATTTTGTATTACCTTGCCTCTACACAATGCTTGTAAAGCCCTTTCTACTTACTACAAAATAGGAAAGACGCCCTTTTCAAAAAGGCGTCTTTTTACAGTTGAAAATTCAATAATAAATAGAATGAATTGTTGAATACATGAATCCCAATTGGAACGAGTAAATTATTTGTTTTCTTATATGTATAGGCTAAACATACACCTATACCAAAAATATATAAAATACTACCTACTGTAAGGGGGTGACCTAAAGTAAATATGAAAGCACTTATGACGGCACTACTAAGTGTAGAAAAACGCTGAGATAATTTCGCGAAAAACATACCTCGAAATACAATTTCTTCCCAAATAGGCGCAAAAATTGTGAGCACAACTACGTATAAAATGAGTTTACTTATAGTAGGCTCTATTACTCTATTAGACTCATCCACACCAAGCCCATGTGGTAAAACTACATTTAATACTGCAAGATATATAAGCAGTACAATCGTTGTTATTACTATCGTTACATAATATTTAAAATTATTGAATTGTAATGATTTTATTAAATGTAAACAGTAATTTCTCGCTGGTGCATACATTAAAATAATTACAAAAAATGTAAAAGGTGAAATGAGATGATTTACATACCACGGATATAATGAGGAGTCATATAAAAAGTTCAAAAAACCAATTCCATACATGACCCCAAAAATAATTACTATCATACTGATTACTTCGAGCATACTCATTTGTACATTCTTTTCTTTATATGTAACTAATTCCGTGTCCATCATATCCCCTCCAGTATAATTAAACATTTTAACCATTATATACCAAAATAAATATAAAAAAAGACAATACAACCAACTGTATTGTCCATTTCCTTCCCTACCATTTCTCTCTACATGTCTCAATTAAGTGCAGTAAATACCTCTTCGTCATATCTGCCCTCCTCCACCTTGAGAGCATTCGCTTTTCTTTTGGATTCTGCCGTATTCTCGCTACTTCTTTTAATAAAAGCTCCCATTCTTCCGCTGAACGTTCTAACAAATATTGCAATCCTCTATCTTTTGAAACGATTGTTTTATGATCTAGTGTATATAAAATACGCCCCATCGTAACGACCGCTGATTCTACCCACTCTTCTATAAAGAATAAATATGGCTGCTTCGCCTTCCCACTCCAGTACTGTTCTACGTTGTATTTCATCGTATTTACTACATCATCCCACCTTATTTGAAACGAAAGGTCTTCTGCTTCTTTCCCGGTAACTGTAATACCTTGATTTTTCAATGTCCACCATGTGACTGCATTAATATCCCAATGTCCTATATTCGCCTTACCATCTGCACAATGCACGTACTCATTCATTTCATCGTTGTATTTCCCTAAATCAACAAGCGGAATATACATACCATCCATTCTTTCCCCTAACGCACTACCACTAAGTTTCTTATGTAATTCTACAAGTTGTTGTTTTTCAGCCTCATTCACAGAATCACTTATTACCGTAACAAAATCAACATCGCTCGTTTCTACATGAAATGCACCAAGTGCGATAGACCCGTAAATATATACCCCGACTATTTTTTCATCCAAAAAAATTTCTTTTAATTCTACTGTGTACCGCTCCATTAACTGTTGTACTTCTGTTGGTAACGCATGCTTCACTCCATTTTTCACATCTATCCCTCCAATAAAAAAAGCCTTTGCAAATTCGCAAAGACTTCCTGCTTTATAAATATTTCTCGATTTCTTCGTAAACATCCTTCAAACGAGGATTTCCTTCTCCAACAATTTCTCCATTTACAAGAACGACTGGATAAAATAAATCTTCTTCCACTACTCGCTCTGCGAATGCTTTCTTATCTTCATCTTCTTGTTCTTCTTGAAAATCAATATACTCGAAATTAAATTTATTTTCTTTTCCTTCATATTTACGACCAATCGCCGCTTGTAACCACTCAAACGTTTCTGTTGAAGATGGCATTCCAACGCAGCTCGCACAAATTACTTTCGTCCCATACACTTGAACATTAACCATTTCTTCTCCCCCACTTCTTGTTTCAACAGTATATTCAGATGTCTTAGTACATAAGCACATCATTTTACAAACTTATTCCATATCCCTATACTGAAAAAACACGTTGTAAACATGATAAAAAATTTCGACAATAAAACAAGAACAGAAAAAATAGATTTTCCCCTCTATCTTGATTATAATAAAACTGATGAAAGGAGTCGATAAAAATGGAAAACCCACATATGCAAGAACAAGTACTAGAAGTATTAGATAAATTACGTCCATTCTTACTTCGCGATGGCGGAGACGTTGAATTAGTAGACATTGAAGAAGGTATCGTAAAATTACGCCTTATGGGTGCATGCGGAAGCTGCCCAAGTTCTACAATCACACTAAAAGCTGGTATCGAGCGCGCGTTACTTGAAGAAGTACCAGGCGTTATCGAAGTAGAACAAGTATTTTAATCTAAAAGCGGAAGCGGCTCGTTCAAAGTCACTTGCTAAAAAGAGACCCCAATGGGTCTCTTTTTTTATTCAAATATCACTTATGCGTTAACATCATAAAACAAAATTGGAAATCCTTCTCAAAAAATGCGATAATTGATACTATATAATGAATCGTTCACACATATAAAGTAAAAAACATAGGGGGACGACACATGCCAAAAATGGGGAACACTTTTTTAACAATTCAAGAACTAGAAAAGAAAAAAGAGTATTTATTAGATCTTTCATCCGTTATACCAACATGGAATGCGAGCTATCAATTTTTATTTAAAGAAATCCAGCAAGAATTATTAAGTAAAGTAAATGAAAAACTCGAAAAGCATCAATTCGTTTTAAATATATGTGCAGATCAACAGGTAGGGGCATAATGTATTACATACAATTGTAGTATAAAAAAAGAGACCTCAATCGGTCTCTTTTTTATTTTAAGACAGCCAATCTAATTTCCTAATCCCGAGCTTATCGACTGGTAAACGAAGTGAGCCATAAAAATGCTTCATAAATTGCTCAGAGCGGTTCACATCGTGTAAAATGGCTTCTAAGCGATCTCTATATATGCTTTTTTGTTCTTCGTTTCCAGTTTGGTAATAGCGTTCGACTGTTTCAAAATAGTGAAGCGGGAACAAGAGTCTTGCAAATAATAGGCGCCAACCAAATGAGGATAGTGAATAATTTCGTTCGTAATCTGTAACAAATTGAACGATTGTTTTCTCCCAGTCTTTCTTTTTTTCTATCATCATATAGCGAATCAATTCTGCCATATCTCGAGTTGGGTGATCATACACCCAGTCAAAAGGAAGTTTGAGACGCTTCGTTTGATGCCATAATAAAGGTGTGAATCGTTCTTGGCAAATTGTTGCTGCATCAGTTAATTGCGGCGTATCATCCATTTCTGTATCAACAACATATTGAATTGCATTTTCTGCAACTCCTAAGTAATACGGGAAGGATTCAATAAACAATTGATCGAATACGTCTGTAGGGTGGTTCATCACTTGTGATTGCCAAAACTTTTCTAATTGATCGAGCCTTTTTTCCCATAACGCTTTCCATTCACCAATACGGCTTAATTGCTCAACTTCTTCTGGAAAGAATGCACCTCGTTTATGGAATATAGAAAGCTCACTTCCTAATGACGTAGCATGTCGTTCTAACGCACGCATACCTTTTAATAAGCAGTAATTTTGTTCTTCTATCTCGCTTACATAGTAGCCGTGTATAGTCGGAACGAAAGTCGCTACAGTTAAATCCCCTTGCTGGTTCATATAGTCACTGAGCTTTTTCATCTCTACAAGTACTTCTTCCTCCATTTCTCCAATTGGAACAAGTACATAAATTTTGTTGCGAATCCAAAAGCTTTTATAGGGGCCAAGGGGGATTAATTCTTTAACATGCATGTGATAATGCTCATAAATATGATGAATCATCGCAGTCGCCACCTATGGTTTTTCTTTATATATATGAGCTTGTGCTCGCCTTTCATTCCTATGCACATGATAAAGCAACGAAACGTATACAAATACTAAAAAGAAAAAAAGGTGATAAACATGAAAGAATCAAATCAACTACAAGAAAAAGCATTACAACTATTACAAGAACGCGGTGTAACAATTGACGATATTGCTGAGCTTGTTCATTTTCTTCAAAAAAAATATCATCCAAATTTAGAGATGTCAGAATGCCGTTATAACGTTGAGCGTGTATTATCAAAACGTGAAGTACAAAATGCACTGATTACAGGTATCGAACTCGATGTCCTTACTGAAAAAGGAATGTTAAGTCAGCCGTTACAAGATATCGTAAAACGTGATGAAGGCTTATACGGAATTGATGAAGTGATCGCACTTTCTATCGTTAATGTGTACGGTTCTATCGGTTTCACGAACTTTGGATATATCGATAAATTAAAACCTGGTATTTTAGAATACTTAAATGATAAATCATCTGGAAAGGTGCATACATTCCTTGATGATATCGTTGGCGGAATCGCTGCCGCTGCTTCAAGCCGCTTAGCGCACAGAGCTGAGCATTCGGAATAAAGTAAAACTTTAATCAGTGGGGGTTTTGTTCATCCCCCACTGATTATTAGCCTTCACCAATCAGGCTTTTACGGGCAGTTGATGTGGGATGAAATATGAAAGACCGTCAGTTTCATACTGACGGTCTTTTGTATTCCATGAGCATAAATTCTCTCCCGCGGCTTACAAAAATAGGGCCTTGTTGAAAACCTATGTGTTTATAAAGCGTAATCGCTCTTGTATTAAATGTCGCTACACTAAGTCGAAACGTTTTCGGCTTATATTCTTTAACAGCAAAGGCTATCCCAGCTTGAAAAAACATTTTCCCCAGCCCTTTCCCTGTTAACGCTGGCTTCATGCCAAGTCCGATATCAATTACATCTTCTCCACCATATAAATTTGCATCACTTCCACCGGGCACTTGTGCATTTTCTCCAAAACAAAAATAGCCGATAAACTCCCCATTATCGTTACAACAGCCATAATACGTTCCATCTAATAATTCTTCTATTACTTCTTTCTCACCTGAAAAATCATACAAATTATAAGGTTCTTCGTACGTCCACGTATTTATCTCATTTGCTTCTTCTACCGTTAACTTATGTATATCCATCCTTCTCTCCCCTTATCAAATATTCTATATATACTCATTCATTTTTCGTGCCTCATTTCCCTCTAATTGCAATATGCAGAATTACATACGCACAGCCATTAAACAAGTGGTACAATTTATTTGAATCGCTGTTGCTACACTTCTTGATTAGAGAAAAGGCGTTAACACGGAAATTAGCGTCTTATCAACCTCAAGCAATTGGCACATTTTGTCATCTTAAAAGACACTCGAAAGAGTGTCTTTTTTTCTATATCCAACAAGGACTTACTCATTTCAAAGTATAAATACATAAAATAATGTAAATCATTACACGCATAAATCACTTTCTAAAAGTTATAAAGTAGATTCAAAATAAAAAAGCACTCTTAACTAGAGTGCTTTTTACTTTCAAACAAGGAGGCTACATATATGGATAGTACTCTCGTATTTAACTTCGGCATTGGTATTGTCATCATTTTATTCGTCTTCTTTGTTCTTTGTATGAGCGGGGTATAGCAATCTTTTATGCTGATAACTCCTTTAAAGTATCACTTAATTTAAACTTTCTTAATTGTAATGACGCAATCAATGCTGCTCCTGCTCCAAGCACCACACTAGCAAAAGCTAATATGCAAACTTGATTATACGGAATGATAATAACCGTTAGATCTAAGCTTGATAACACAATATAACTAAACAAAATCCCGCCAAAAATGCCAATACAACCAGCTATCGCTCCAAGTAAAGTTCCCTCTAATAAAACGATCCGTCTCATTTGCTTCGGAATAGCTCCTACCGCACGAATCATACTAATTTCAGCACGTCTTTCATGTAAACTTGAGACAATCGCATTCATTAACCCTATACCAGAAATAATAAAAACAATTACGACTAACAAGCGAATTAACATCATCATTTGCGATAATAACTCCTCCTGTTCTTTTAATAACTCATGACTATTAATAACTTCTACATTCTCTTTATTATTTGTAATTTGTTTTACTTGCTTCTTAATCTCTTCAAATGATTGATTAGAATTTGTCATAACTTGAATTGCTTCATATCCTTGCACGTGAAACTTATCACGAACCCATTGTTCATTTACGAAAATGTCTAATCCTCTTCCCCTTAATCCTTGCTCAATAATCGAAACGACTTTAATCGTTTGTTTTTCTTTCCCTTTTCCTTGTACTTCAATCGTATCATGCAACTGAATCCCTAATGTTTTAGCAGTTCTCTTCGTAACGACTCCCTCACCATCTTTTAATGGCTTATTTAAATCTTGTCCTGTAATCACTTTCGCTTTTGTTACTTTTTGATAAGCAACAATATCATTCCCCACAACCTCTATCACATCATATTCAAAATCATCTTTCCTCACATTTTCATACCACTCTTGATCCGCTTTTTTAAAATCATAATTTATAAGTTTCGCTGTAAAGTCAGTAACATTTGCTACGCTCTCTTCTACACCATCAATTTTTTTAATCTGCTCCATCCAACTAAATGGTAATACTTCAGTACTTTGCGATTCTATTGGAATTCTTATTACTAAATCAGCCGGTAAATGTTTTTGTAACCCATCTTTCATGCCTTCGTAAATAGAGTTTATATACATCGTCCCAACAAGCGCTAACATAAAACCAAATGCTAATATAGCAACTGACACAGCTGCCTTATTCCGATAACGAATTACATTCCGGCTACTAATTGTCGTTTCAATTCGTAATATCATTTGAAGTGGTTTTGCAATTACTGGTGCTATCATACGAATAAATAACGGAATCGCAAATAACAAACCGACCGCAAATAACAGCGCACCTATCGCACTTGGATTAAAACCGATATACTGCTCTAATATGTTACCCGTGAGTCCAATAACAGTACCAATGATTAGAATGCTAAGGCTAAAAGCACTCCATCTCTTTTCTTTTTTCTCATTACTAGGAAGACCTGGCCGAAGTGCTTGAACTGGCGGAATCTTTCTAACCATGAAAGCAGGTATAATGGCCCCTATGATAGACATAACTATCCCTAATAAAAACGTAATGAGTAAAATCTCGCCTGAAATCGAGAATGATGCTTTCCCTGCTTCCTCAATATTCACCCATTTGTTAATGAATGATGCTGCAATTGTTTGCGTACCTGCTCCAAGAATAACTCCTGCTAGTGATCCGATTGCCCCAATACATAAAGCCTCTAATAAAACGACTAATATAATTTGATTTGGATTACTACCAAGTGCACGTAATAATGCCCATTGCTTAAATCGACTTCTGACAGATAAGAAGAAACTTCCCATTATTAAAAGGGCTACAACAAATAAGGCAATACCACCTAAACTAAAAATTAATGGCTTCAGTACATTTAGTCGTTCAAATGCCTTATCTACATAAGTACGTTGGTCCACCTTTATATTTTCAATCTTTTTATGTACATCAAAAGTAATTGCTTCTTTCACATTTACATCTTGTACTTTCACTTGAACGAGATTGAATTGATTTGGTAAATTTAATTCTTTTTGAAGCCAATGGATTGGAAAATAAGCACTATGTCCCATTGACGCCATTAACGGTGGATTTAAAATACCGACAACTTTCACAGTCTTTTCACCATGCTGCGGAAATGGCAGTTTAATCGTATCTCCTACCCGTATATTTTCACGATCTATATACCCTTTTGTCAGTGCTACTTCAGCACCTTCTTTCGGATATCGTCCTTCTAATATTTTATAAGAATGCATTTCTGGAGAATCTTGCTCAACACCCCAGTAAGATGGCTTTCCCGATAATTCTTTATAATGTGGAAAAGGATACGGTATAAGTGCTTTTGATATTTTTTCAGCATTTTCTAAGCCATCTATTCCTTTTAAACTTTCATTATTTAAATACATATCGTTTTTTATATAGCCAAATTGTAAATTATAATCTCCATACCGACTTACTACTTGTTCCTTCACACTTTGTTCTACTGATTGATTACCAAGTAATAACATCGTTGCTAACATAACACCTAAAGCTGCACCGAGAGCAATCAACATATTTCGCAGCCAATTTTGTTTCATCGATTTTACCGCGTATTTAATTACCCATCGCATCACCTTTACCTCCTACTTTAAAGTGACGATTCATAATCTCTTGAATGTGAGTAACTTGTTGCGGGATATTTCGAAATTTCCATCTTTTACTTTCAGCATGTTCATGAATCACTTCACCATCTAATAAGAAAGCAACTTTATCCGCATGGGCCGCTACGAATGGGTCGTGCGTTACAATGACAGCTGTTTGTCCTAGCTCATCACACGCATTGCGAAGTGCTGCGATTATATTTTTGCTATTTTCTGAATCTAATGCCCCTGTTGGCTCATCCGCTAATAGAATAGCCGGCTCATTTGCAAAAGCTCTTGCGATCGCAACCCTTTGCTGTTGCCCACCAGATAACTGTGCTGGTAAATGCTTTTCTTTTCCCTTCAATCCAACAAGTTCTAATAAACGAGTTGCTTTCACCGTTGCCTTCTTTTGCGAGACATTATCTAACAGTAACGGCAACCCTACATTCTCTTCTGCGCTAAACACTGGAATCAAATTAAACTGCTGAAAAATAAAACCGATTTTATGCCTTCTAAATAAAGCGAGCTCTTTTTCTTTTAATGTTGAAATCTCTGTACCGTCAACTCGAATACTACCTACCGACGGAATATCTAATCCACCTAACAACTGAAGTAAGGTCGTTTTACCCGATCCACTTGCCCCCATAATACAAACGAAATCTCCTTTTTGAATTTGAAGATTAATACCTTTTAATATCTTTACTTTACTATCCCCAATATCAAATGATTTTTCTAACCTTTCAATTTCAATAATATTCATCCCCATATCCCCTTCTCTCTCTATTTACCGATCTATATATTCTATTCAGAAATGCAAAATCCCTACTATTTTGTATTTTTTTGTCACACACTAATATTTCTCATGTCAGAAAAGTTGACTCTCATAATAAAAGTAACCATAATAGTTACACGAATACATAAAAGCTATTCACATATCCACAAATAGGAGGAAGAACAATGAAACATGTAATCGTTTATGCACACCCAAATACAGAAAGCTTCAACCATGCGATTTTAGAAACGGTAAAAAGTGAATTAGAAGGAAAAGGTCACGAAGTACGCGTTCGCGATCTATACGAATTAAACTTCAATCCAGTATTAGGCGCTTCCGATTTCATCTCATTTTCTCAAGGAAACACACCAGAAGATATTAAAGAAGAGCAAGAGCATATCTCTTGGGCTGATAGCATTACATTCATTTACCCAGTTTGGTGGGCGGGACTTCCTGCTATTTTAAAAGGATACGTTGACCGTGTATTTAGCCACGGCTTCGCTTATGCTTACGGTGAAAATGGTATCGAGAAGTTATTAAGCGGTAAAAAAGGCTTACTATTATCTACAATGGGAAATACGAAAGAAGCATACACAGCAGGCGGTATGTTTGACGCAATGAAGAAAACAGCTGATGTTGGTATTTTTGAATTTACAGGCATTGAAACAATTGAGCACACATTCTATACGAGTGTTCCTTCTGTGGATGATAATGTGCGTAAACAATATCTTGAAGAAGTTAAAGATGTTGTGAATCGTGCATTTTAATAAAAAAACTCCGGCTTTAACAACCGGAGTTTTTTTATTTCATCATTAATTTCGGAATATACCTTTGAAGAATGCTTTCTAATTCATTCATATCTTCCTGTCTAATAAGTAAATTCACATTGTCATTCATTTTTTCTCGCCCGCGATATAAAAATATATTTTCTTTTGGATTTTCCCATGTTGATGTTTTATAGCCTTTCAATTCTTCGTATGAATAAAAGTTTAGTCCGTCTACTACACCTTTTTCATATATTTGTACACTTTTAATAAGATGGATGGCTATTAAAGTCATAAAACAACTTGCTACAGCATGAATACCTAGCTGAATGAGAAACTGTTCAACTGTATCAATATCGCCACTTACGTATCGAGCATATATATACATACATTGTCCAATGAAATATGCTGGTCCAAGTAATGCAACCCAACGTCTTTTCACCCGAGGATACATTGCAATGCGTTTTCCTGCGCTTTTTTTCATTTCATTTATTTTATATATCTTCCATAGAATAAAAAACAAAACACATAATGTAAAAACAAACATAATACATGACATCCAGTACATTCTTATTCTCTCCCCTTACATCACTACATTTAAATTTTACATTTTATATACTTATAGTACATATGCAATTATGCATAAAAAAACAGGTAACCTCTTCCGGTTACCTGCATTTCATTACATCTTCTCAATCCACTCCGTCAAGTTATGCACAACTTGCGTTGGTTGAACTTCATATTCTGTTAACTTCTCCACAGTTGTGACTCCTGTGTGGACAAGAAGAGTATGCATGCCAGCATTTACTCCTGCTAAAATGTCTGTATCGTAGTTATCCCCAACCATTAATGCTTCATTCTTTTCTATGCCAAGCACTTTCAAAGCTTGTTCCATAATGATTGATTCTGGTTTTCCGATAAAGATTGGATCCACACCTGTTGATACTGCTACAACTGATGTTAATGAACCGTTACCTGGTAATAATCCGCGCTCAGTCGGAATGGCAATGTCTCCATTTGTGGAAATAAACGTTGCGCCGTTACGCACAGCAAGACAAGCTTTTGCTAATTTTTCATATGTGATGTCACGATCTAAACCGACAACAACGAAATCAGGATTTTCATCCACAAGTTCAAATCCTTTTTCCACAAGTGCATCATGTAAGCCTTCTTCACCAATCATATATACAGTTGCGTCTTGTTTACGTTCGTAAATGAAGTTTGCTGTTGCCATACTCGTTGTGAATACTTGCTCTGCTTTCGCTGGAATATCGAAACGAACAAGCTTTTCTGCCACTTGTTCTGGTTTGCGAGTTGAATTATTCGTAACGAATAAATATGGAATGCCGCGCTCTCCTAATGCTTTTACGAAGTCGCTCGCTTCTTCAATTTGTTCTTCTCCGCGATACATCGTACCGTCTAAGTCAATTAAGTAACCTTTATACATCGATTATGTCTCTCCTTCTATGCTAACGTTCTCACCTTATCATACCACTCTTATATTACCCGCTTTTTGCAAAGAAAAAAACGCTTTACCTTAAAGCGCCCCATAACGTTCATTTTTTCTCTTTTACTTGGTAAGAACAACTACAATCGCCCTCGCACATGTTTGCTAGCGTCTTTACATCTGCTCCTGCAAATAAACGCTTATACATTTCTTTTTCATCTTCACATACTTGCGGGAATCTCTCGGCAATTTCCTTTAACGGACAGTTTTGTTTTTCAATTACAAAAGAGTTCTCTCCGTCTCTCTTAATTTGAACCATATAACCATTTTTCTCTTGCATAGCTGCTATCTCTTGCACTTTATATGCTAAATTCTTTTGATTACTCACTCTCTTTTGCAACTGTTCTTCCATTCGCTTCGTTCTCTCTTTTAAAACGTAACGAAGTATTTTCTCATCACCCATTCGAGCTAAATCTTCTAGCATATCAATCGCAAATTGCTTATACTCCTTCGGGAATGTATCTTCTCCCTTTTCGCTTAATCCATACAAATAAGTTGGTCTTCCGACATGTTGCCTTACCATCTTAGAATAGATTAAACCATCTTTCTCGAGATTACTTAAATGTCTACGGATTGCCATTTCTGTAATCTCTAAAACGTCAGCCAGTTCCGCTACCGTGTGCTCTCCCTTTACTTTCAACAATTGCACAATTTCATCTTTCGTCGTACGTGCTTCCCCCATGCTTCAACCTTCTCCCTTTTCTTTCTCACATACAATATAAGATCCCCAAAAAGGTACCTTGGGGATCTTATAAGCATAATTATTCTGGTACAAATGCAGATACAGGCCCTAATTCCTTTTCTAAATAACTGCGAATATTTGCTGGGTATTTCTCTACCACTGCAATATGTTTTTGAATCGTCTTATATAATTCATCATGATTCATTTGAATATAATCTTGCGTAAGCATTTTTCGAAGAAGGATAATTTCTTTCATTCCTTGTCCATCTTCTGCACTTATCACTCGCTCGTCCATTAAAATATCAATAATATCTTCATAGCTTCCTGGATCGCGCATAATAAATCCATCAATCATCGCATTCCCTACATCTAATACACAATCAATAATTAGATGAGCTATACGTTCTAATGCGTAAAATTCAAACTCGGTTTCATATATCTTTTTCTCTTGAAATGTACTTGTTGCTCGTTCTAAACATACTAGCATTTGTTCTATTTTCTTTCTGTCTACAAAATACATGAATGTCACCTACCTGGAAATTAAAGCATTTACATTTTAATTGTAACGCTTTCTTCTGAAAAAATCGACAATTTTTCGAATTCACCTTTTCTCCGTTATTTGTTATAGTTATATTTGTATGATTTTTGAAATTGGAGGAATGGAATCTTGGAACGTGAACTCGCACTAGAAATTGTCCGTGTAACAGAAGCAGCAGCATTAGCATCCGCACAGTGGATGGGCCGCGGAAAGAAGAATGAAGCAGATGATGCAGCAACTACAGCAATGCGTGATATGTTCGATTCAGTAAACATGGCAGGTACAGTTGTAATTGGTGAAGGAGAACTTGATGAAGCACCGATGTTATATATTGGTGAAGAACTAGGAACAGGTAACGGTCCAGAAGTAGATATCGCCGTTGATCCATTAGAAGGTACAAACATCGTTGCAAAAGGTCTTGCAAATGCAATGGCAGTTATCGCAATCGCAGATAAAGGAAACCTTCTTCATGCTCCTGATATGTACATGGAAAAAATCGCGGTTGGTCCAAAAGCAGCTGGTAAAATTAGCTTAGATGATCCAATTGAAAAAACAATTGAAATTGTAGCAGAAGCTAACAATAAAAAGATTCGTGACCTAACGGTTATCGTTCAAGAACGTGAACGTCATCAAGATATTATTGATCGTGTTCGTGCTAAAGGTGCACGCGTAAAATTATTTGGTGATGGTGATGTTGGTGCGTCAATCGCAACAGCACTACCTGGAACGGGTATCGACTTATTCGTAGGTATTGGCGGAGCTCCAGAAGGCGTTATTTCTGCAGCAGCATTAAAATGCCTTGAAGGTGAAATGCAAGCTCGCTTAGTTCCAATGAACGAAGAAGAAGAAGCTCGTTGTCGTGAAATGGGATTAGAAGACCCTCGTCAACTTCTTATGTTAGACGATTTAGTATCTGGTGATGATGCAATCTTCTCAGCAACTGGTGTATCTGCTGGTGAGTTATTAGATGGCGTGAAATTCCTAGGCGGAGATTTAGCTGAAACATACTCTATCGTAATGCGTTACAAAACAAGAACAGTACGATTCATTAAAACGCATCACCATTTAGATCATAAGCCACACTTAAACTTAGATATTTAATAAAGGAGCCATGTGTATGGAAGAACGTTTCTTTCTGTACGACGATACTGTCGCTACAAAAACGCGTTTCGTTAGCTTTATGGGAGAAAATGAGCGTCATGATTTAGCGCTTTTATACTCTGATCGTCATTACGGTAAAACAATTGTCCTTGATATGCAAAGTAATAAATTTGCAATCATCGGTCCTGACGATTTAAACGAACCAGGCTACTTAGAGCACGCATTTTCTATGACTGAAGAAATTGCAGAAGAACTACGCTCATTTTTATTTGAACTTATATAATTTATCTCAAACACCAGCTATTTTAGCTGGTGTTTTTTCACTTTGAGTATTTAGAATTTTCAAACCTTTATGTTATAATGAAGGATAAATCTATTTGGATAGAAAGGACGTTATCTACGTATGCCAACAACTACTTTGTAATGGACCAGCAATTGGATAGCATTACTCTCAAAAAAGCTCCGTGCTTTTTCAAGGGAGTAGTCTGCCCATTCCCATTACAAAGGAACGTAACGCATCTGTAGTATGATGTTTACGGAGGTTCCTAAGGGGACCTCCTTTTATTTTTGTCTTTTTCTCATGTCTTCATACTACAAGACATCCAAATAGCTGTATTACGTTCCTTTACCACTACTATAAGAGGTGAAGGAAAATGCAGAAAGTACAACTTTCTTGGAGTTTATATGAAAACGAGCAAAACACAATCGAAAAATATTGTAAAAATTGCAGACGCTCTACCCTATTTACTGACACGAATATTCGTAGGCATAACGCCAACGGAAAAAACATATACCGCTTTGCCATTTATAAATGTCCAAAAGACCATACGTGGAATCAAAAACTTCGTATTTATAAAGCATTTACTGATCACGTTGAAACAGTCGATATGACGCAGCAGGATCAACCAGAAACAACTACTACCACTTCTCCATTACGCAACATAAAGAAAGTGGCATAGCCGAAATCACGATCGTATTAGACGTCGTTTTCGGTTCCCACCGCATCGATAAAGCCTTATCCACATATATTTCCGACTGGAGCCGTACACGCATTGTGGATAAAATTAAAAATGGGGATATTCAATTAAACGGAAAACAAATGAAACCAAATACAATACTTTCTGAAGGCGATCATATCTCGATTTGTTTATAAGCGAGAATATGTAAAAAATCCTCTTACAATCGTAAGAGGATTTTTTTATTTCTTCACTTTTCGTAATACGAAGTGTGCACAACCGAAGTTACAGTACTCGTATAAATACTCTGATAAAGTACTAATTTTCGTATCATATGTCGAACGTTGGTTACTATCATCAAAGAAACCGCGCAATCTAAGTTGCTCATAACCCCAGTCCCCAACGATGTAATCATATTTATTTAAAATTTCTGCATAACGCTCTTTAAATGCTTCTTCACTAAAACCATCACGAAAGTTTTTAATTACTTCGTACTGAACATTATTAATGCTCACCGTAGCATGCATCTCTTGCTCTTGCTTTTGCTCCATCATTAACTTCCTCTCTAAGCATTCTTCTTTTTATCGTATCACAAAGCATACCAACCAACAATTTCAAATACAAAAAATTGAAAATTAGTGCATGCTATGGAGAAGGAGGTGATACATCGTGAAAAAACAAATTATACTTTCTCTCCTCACTCTTTCCTTATTTGCAGGCTGCCAAACAAACAAAGCCGAAATGGAACGTGAAGAAGGAAGTCGTGTTCTTGTTTCTAATAAAAACGACATGTATCATACGGAAAATACAAATACACGGCTTACAAGGGTCGGCTATTCATCTAAACAAAAACATGAAGTATCTAACAAACAAGTAGGAGCCATTAACCGCGAGAAAGTCGCTGAAATGATTACAAGCATGACAGTCAAACTTCCCGACGTTGCAAATGCTGCTACGCTCGTTACCGATGATGAAGTATTTGTTGTATACCGTGCAAACACAACAGATCCAAAACTCGTAGCAGATCAAGTATATAAAACTGCTTTGTCCATCGTCCCTCGCTATTATAAAGCATATGTATCAACAAACCAAAAGTTGATCTCTCAAATTCAAGGCCTTCAATCTGGTGCATTAAATGATACAGAATATACGCAAAGCCTCGATATGTTAAAGCGTGAAATGAGTAAAAATCCTCATTTGAACAATACAGAGAATCAAACTTTAAATAATATGATAAAAAAATAAAGAAGGTGGAGAAAACCTCCACCTTCTTTATTTTTTTACTATTTCTTACGATCTGCATAAACCTCCATCGCATCACACATAAACTGCGCTAACCCTTCGCCAAACTTATCGATATTTTTCGTAAAGCGCTCATCAGCGACGTACATTTGGCCGAGGCCCTTAAAAGCATCTAATGAGTATTCACCGAAGTTTTGCAAGTAATCGTACCATACTCCAATTGCTTCCTGCGCCTCTTTAGAATCAGGTGCGCCGTGTCTAAGCACCGCTAAATTTCTGTAAATAGTATTAAACTCTTCTTGATTATCTTTTGACATACCTTTCGCATATTCATTGGCTTTATCTACAGCTGCGTCTCCCCATCTTTCACGCGCTTCTTCTTCGTACGGATTATGGCTGAAATCGAAGCCTTCAAATTTCTCTTTATTCGTCATTTCAATCTCTCCTTTTGTATGCTGAATTGTTTTATCAATCGTCGCAATCACTTTATCTAACCTAGCACGCTTTTCAAGAAGCATTTTCTTATGAAGCTGTAGCGCTTCTTCACGATCAAATGATGGACTCATGATAATTTTTTTAATTTTTTTCAAAGGGAAGCCTAGCTCTTTAAAAAATAAAATTTGCTGCAATGTCTCTAAATTTTCATTGGAATACAGACGATATCCAGACTCTGACGTCTCATCTGGGGTTAACAACCCAATTTCATCATAATGATGCAGTGTGCGCACACTAATTCCAACCAAATTAGCTACTTCTTTTACCTTCATTGTCATGTGTATCTCCCCCTTAGTACATACGATAAAGTATGACGCAACGTTAGAGTCAATAAGTAAATTCATTTTCTTTATAAAATATTTCATGCATAATAGATATGTACATATATTAGAAAGCGGTGAAAGTATGGTTTCAAATACTGTAATTGCCAGCATCATCTTTCAACTCATTGTCTCGATTCTGGTCCCAATTATTGTACTCGTTTATTTCCGTAAAAAATATAATATTAATTGGAAAGTGGTTGGCGTTGGTGTTCTTATCTTTATCGGATTTACCCAAATTCTCGAAACACCATTCCACCTATTTATGCGCGGTAATCCAGCAATCGCTCCAATTTTAGAAAATCCATTTGTCTTCGCACTTTATGGCGGACTAACTGCTGGTATTTTTGAAGAATTAGGACGCTTCGTTGCCTTTTTCTTCTTACTAAAAAAATATCAAGAATATAAAGATGGCTTTGCTTACGGAATTGGTCACGGCGGGATAGAATCTATTTTAGTTGGCGGATTCTCTGCATTCCAAGCACTTATATTTGCGAATTCAATTAACAGCGGTAGCTTCGCTCAAATGGTTGAAAAAATGCCAGAACTAAGCCGACTACAGGACTTGTTAATTCAGCAACCTGCCTACTTATACTTCCTTGGTAGCTTCGAAAGAATTATGGCACTCGTGCTGCAAATTGCCTTTACAATGCTTGTCTTATACGCAGTAAAACAGAAGAAATATATCTTCCTTGTGTACGCTGTATTATTCCACGCATTTGTAGACTTTTTCGCGGCACTTTACCAAACAAAAACAATCAACATTTTTGTTGCAGAAGGAATTACCCTTCTCTTCACAATTGGTGCTGTCATTCTTATTCGTAAAATGAAAGAGAAATTAATGAGTGTACCGGAGTAAAAATAACCCACCAATTGGTGGGTTATTTTTTGTATGGATTACCACAATGATGATAACTTTTACCTGCTCGCAGCTCCCTTTTTGTTTCTGCATCTATAACAATGTACTTATGTAACTCTTCTACTTCATTTTGAGAAAAGGAAGCGAAAAAATAAACTTGGCGATCAGGGTGAACAAAAGAATCTTGAAGCACCACTTCACTCCGACAACCCACGGCTGTTTTTTGTCGGAAAGAAGATTCTTCATAGGGCACTTCTTTAAATAAGACTTTTTTTCGAATACTATATGTTGCATTGTTGTATTCTCTATAAATTTTCTTATCTAATTGTTCGTAAAACACACGCTCACTCACAAATGACTTATTTCGATTACTTGGATAATCTAACTTGTGATTGGATTGTGCATATGTTGTGGACAATTGCGTAAGAAAACAAATCATGAATACGATACATATCATTTTTTTCATCATTGCACCTCAATTTTTTATTATCCACATTACTTTTCCACATGCTTAGATCACTATGCCATTTCCAATAAAAAGGGATTTTTTTCACATTTGTCGAAGTATATAGCGTCAACTTGAAAGATGGGGATGAATTATGAAGAAAATTATTGTAATACGACATTGTTCAGCTACTGGACAAAAACGTGATGCTGAATTAACAATTGACGGAAAGAATCAAGCAAACATCCTTGCTACATTCCTCTTAGAAAACCAACCACAAATAGATCATATTATTTCAAGCCCATTTGTGCGAGCTATCGATTCTATTCGGCCCTATGCGCTCCAAGCTAACTTGTCTATCCAAGAAGATGAACGACTAACGGAACGCATATTAAGCGACGTTCCAATGGACGATTGGATGCAAAAACTAGAATCTACTTTTACAAATATAGATATTGCCTTTTCAGGCGGAGAGTCAACAAAACAAGCAACGGACCGTGCTATATCGCTTATCCAAGACGTTTTAAAATTAACCCATACTACAACGCTACTCGTTACACATGGAAACTTACTTACGCTCATTTTAAAGTACTTTGATCATACGATTGGCTTTAATGAATGGAGAGCTTTAACGAATCCTGATATTTACGAAATTACAATCGATGAACAATGTGCCCTAAAACGATTATGGGAAGCACCGTCCAAGTAATATCTCTTTCGAACACATTCAGTTGACGCCACGAGAAGAAACTGTACTAACAATAGGAAGGGGTATCACTGCATATGTACGAAGATGTACTTGCTTTACTACATAAAACAAATGCTTCTTATGAAAAGTTTGAACACGAACCAGTACTCGATTATGAAACAGATCGTATCGTACGTGAAAGGCTTGGCTTACAAGGTACTCCAAGTAAAAGCTTATTTTTAAAATCAAAGTCTGGAGATTATTACGTATTTTTCACGCTAGAGGGCACAAGGCTCAACCGAGGAGAAATGAAAGAAATAACAGGAGAACGCTTATCTCTTTGTTCTCCTATTGAACTAAGGGAAGAGACCGGCTGTACGCCAGGATGTGTAGCTCCTTTCGGGTATTCACAAAATGTAACAATTATTGTGGATAGCGCTATCTATACTTACAATAAAGTTTTAATTACACCTGGTGTACCTGAATTTACAATTGAATTATCCACAGAGGAATTAAAAAAGATTTTATTAACATGTTCAAATACTGTTTTGGAGTACAAACAAAAAGAGAGCTAATCGTTAGCTCCCTTTTTTCATTATTTTGCTTCTGCTGTTTTTTCTTTCGCAGAACGAACTTGCTCGTCCGCATGGTAAGAAGAACGCACAAGTGGGCCAGCTTCACAGTGGCTAAAGCCTTTGCTAAGTGCAATTTCTTTAAGCTCTGCAAATTCTGCTGGTGGGTAATATTTAAGAACTGGTAAATGCTTCTTAGATGGTTGTAGGTATTGTCCAAGAGTTAAAATATCCACATTGTTTGCACGTAAGTCATCCATTGCTTCAATTAAATCTTCTCTCGTTTCACCTAAGCCCACCATAATGCTCGATTTAGTTGGAATATCAGGCTGCATTTCTTTCGCTCGGCGTAAAAACTCTAATGAACGGTCATATTTTGCTCTAGCGCGAACTCGGTTAGATAATCGACGTACTGTTTCAATGTTATGGTTTAAAATATCTGGTTTTGCATCCATTAACATTTTTAAGTTTTCTTCTACTCCACCCATATCAGATGGTAATACTTCAATTGACGTAAATGGATTTTTACGACGAACAGCGCGTACTGTTTCAGCAAAAACAGCTGCTCCGCCGTCTTTTAAATCATCACGTGCAACCGCTGTTATAACAACGTGCTTTAAGCCCATTTGTACTACAGAATCTGCTACGCGTTCTGGCTCTTGTAAATCAAGCTCCGTTGGTAAGCCTGTTTTAACCGCACAGAAACGACAAGCGCGTGTACAAACCGCACCTAGAATCATAAATGTTGCTGTTTTTCTTACAGCCCAGCATTCATGAATATTCGGACATTTCGCTTCTTCACAAACTGTATGAAGATTCTTAGAACGCATCATTTTCTTTAAGCCTGTATAGTTTTCATTCGTGTTTAACTTAATTTTCAACCATTCGGGCTTGCGCTTATATTCTGTTTGTTTTGTCATGGTTATCAACTCCGCACAATATGAAATAGTTTACCGTGTTCGCTTCTTTCAATGTAACATATCTATTCTAACGTATGAAAGCGATTTGCTCAAATGAAGATTCTAAGATTTTTTCCAATCGTTCCCTATAATGAAATACTCCGTATATCCCACACTAAAAAGAGTGATGTTGTGAAAGGAGTCTATTTCATGCTTCGAAAAATTTCTCTTTTGCTTTCGATTTGCTTTCTTCTCCACCAAAACATCGCTTACGGTGAAGATAATCAGCAAAGCATATACGAAAAGCGCATGGCACTATATAAAGAAACCGAGCAATCTTCAGGCATTCCGTGGTATTACTTAGCTGCAATGGATCAATATGAAAGAAATATACGGAGCGTAAGAAAAGATATTCCGAAAAAACCAGATGCCATCATTTCCCTTTATTTCAAACCAGAAATATGGGCTGGACCTGTTAATGATAACGATACCCTTCCCCATACAATTTCTCTATTTGGCGGAATCGGTTTAGATGGGGACAAAGATGGATTTGCAAATGCAAATAACGACCGTGACCTTCTGCATACAGCAGCAACGGTTTTAAAGAAACAAGGAACGTCAGAAGAACGTATTAACATTATGCTTTGGGAATATTATAGACGTGCGAAAACAGTTGATTTAATTACCGAGTACGCCCAAATTTATAAACATTATGGACGTATTAATTTAGAAGGAAATGCTTTTCCCCTTCCGATTCGTAGTGACCATAGCTACCGTAGTACTTTCGGCGCTGGAAGAAGTTTTGGGGGAAGAAGAGTTCATGAAGGAACCGATATTTTTGCAGGCTATGGCGTACCAGTAAGATCCACTTGCTATGGCATTATTGAAACAAAGGGCTGGAATCGCCTTGGCGGATGGCGCATCGGCATTCGTGACCTTCATAATAATTACCATTATTACGCTCATTTAGGCGGGTTCTCAAAAGAAATACAGCTCGGACAAATTGTCGAGCCCGGAAAAGTAATCGGATTTGTTGGTAGCACCGGTTACGGCCCTCCCGGCACAGCTGGAAAATTCCCGCCCCACCTACATTTTGGCATGTATAAAGACAATGGTTATACAGAATGGGCTTTCGATCCATACATGCATTTAAGTCTGTGGGAACGAAAAGAACGCGCGAATACAAAACGATAACCGTAGCACATTGCTACGGTTATTTTTCATTTACAGCTAACTATCCGTTTTCTTTTTATCAGGTACAACAACACTTCCGCTTCCGTAATAAGTAGGCACTTCCCCTTGAACGATACGCGTCGCAATCGGAACATCTTGTTTTACTTTTATTTCTTTCGTATGAAATGGAATAATGACTTGCAACGTGACTTCCATCTCCATAATAATTTGAATCGCTGTCGTATTGATCCCGTGCGGTTCAATTTTTTGTTTAATATCCGTATTCACATGACCAATCGTCGTGAAATCAATTGGAATATCGGGTCCTATATTTCCAAGAAGCGCATTATCCGTTACACGACCAAAAGGCACTGCCATCGTTGCCCCATTTTTTTCAGAAATACCTAGCTCCTTCAAATTTCCTTGTTCTACTTGCTGTAAATATTTTTCTATGTATGTGGTCGTTGACGTTACGATTTCATTTACTTGCTTTGTATTTAAATTAATTGTGGATACTTTCCCGTTTTTATCATTTTGTACTTTCATTAATGAATCGACATCGAACCCTTCATTAATTCTATCTTTTACTGCCTTCGTCATAACCGCTGTCGCCATTTTATGCGTCTCTACTTCCCCATATTTAATTAATGTCGGCTGAATGCTACTATTCACAATCCATAATCCTTGCACGAGTAATATGACAAAAAGAATAAACGACATAAGCAGTATGTGGCGAAAGGAAATAGGTCCCCTTCGAAACCGCGAATTTTTCGAACGAAATATACTCATAAAAAAACCTCCTTCTTATATCATTTCTATGCAAGAAGGAGGGACGATATATGCTTATCTCATTTTTAATAACGCTTCTTTTCCGATTGTGCCAGCCGTAATACCTAAAACTTCGGCTTCAATCGTTACTGATTCTAGCGGTGCTTCAAGAAGTTGTTCAATCGTTCTTACACCAACCGCACGGCCAGCAATAATACCTCGATCCCCTAACTTCTCATTTAAAAGACCTACATCTAATGCACCGCACATAATATATCCTTTATCGCTCATTACAGCTAGCAAATTTGTCTTTGGAAGTTTGACGCTAACCGCAATAAACGTATAATTATCGATTATAATTGGCTCCACATTAACCATAGTTCACACTCCTCTCTTTCTTATCTGTATGACAAGAGAAAAATGAGTGTTACAAGTTAACTAGCCTATAGTTTGACAGAAGATGTATGAGTTATTAACATGTCTGTTAACACATCTCTAAGTAGTTCTGGCATATAATATTGTTTGTCAGAAAGTGTGGATAGCTCTGGGTATAAGTAGCCAAATGTAAACATATCAATCGTTCCTACTGTATATATACGATCTAATTCCAGCGATTCCCCGTTAATTAATACATCTTCGAGTAAAATTTTATTCCCAGGAATCTTATCTGGAATGACTTCTACACCAGCGTAAATCATTTTCCCCATCACTTTTCCGCGAAATCCAAATCCTTTTACCTCAAGGTTCTCCATATTCGGGCGACGTGCTTTCAAAATAACTTCCCTTAACGTTTTCCCGGGCACTTTTAATAGACATGGATTAATTGGATGTGGACAAATTCTGTGAATATCTCCGCGCGTCACAACACCTTCTTCTAACCCTTCAAGAAGTACACCAGCGTTCACCATTCCAATCTCTGCACCGCACCACGTTTTCAGCGCATTTGCTAACATGTGCGAAAATGATGTCTCATGAAACCAATCAACCGGTAATGATTCCTTTAAATGAACGACAGGCTCTTCCATAATATGTTTACTTTCTTCCTGCAGCATTTCAATTGTGGATAACGGCTTACTATAAGCTCCTAAACGTTCTGTCTTAATCGCTCTACCGTCTTTTTTCAACAGCTTCTTCGTCTCTTTATCCACAGTAAGCTGAACGTGCCCAACGTAACGTCCCCACTTTTCACAACAACAAAGTAACGTATTATTCATAAGAACACCACGCTCAAATAAATGATGCGTATGTGCCCCTAAAATCACATCTATATCATAATGCTCTGCCATATACTCATCCATACTTTTTCCAAGGTGAGACAGGACAACCGTAATATGAGCCGCATCTCGCACTTCTTCTAAAATAGACTCTAAATGCTTAATTGGATCTTCAATATGCCAATCTAACATTTGATAAAACTCTGGATACGCAACCGTTAACCCGATCAAGGCAATCGTAATCCCATCTGTCGTTGTATGTAATTTATAAGGCTTTGCCCACTCTGGACGTACACCTTCTTTTTCAAATAAATTCGCAACGAGCACCTCAAATCCAGCATCATCATATAGACGATTCAAATGCTCCTTCGCTAACGTAATTCCTTCATTATTTCCGATCGTTACATAATCATATAACGCCTCATTTAAAAGCTTCGTATTGCCAAGCCCATTTGTCGCTTCCGAAATACTATGAAAACGATCCACATGATCGCCGATATCAACCGTCAAAACGGTCTCTCCCGCTTCCTGTCTTCGCTTTTTCTCCCCTTGTACAAACCGAGAAATTTGCGGCCAATTTTCAAAATGACTATGTATATCGTTTGTATGATAAAGGTGGATGATTGTTTCTTTATTTATATTCAGAGAAAAAACCTCCTCTCAGTTCCTTACTGCCATTTACGCTACACGTACGCAATAATCCTGTAAATACTTTTCGTCTTTTCTTGCTATTTTACATTGTACTCGCATTGTGAGAAAAAGCAAAAGATTGCCCTTTTTAATATGAAAAACTTTTGCTTTTTCTAGTTGGTGTGAAAGGATTTTAGATGGTTTTGTGTGGGATTCAGGTAGTGTTGGATTTGGGCAGTGTTGGATTTGTCAAAAAGTTTAACAAAAGGTTCGTAGGGCGTTTTTCAATTGGATTCACCAGTGGATTTGTCAGTATCTTGGCCTTACTTCCAGTCGGTCTCTTTTTATATAAAATGGTGCGGGGTATATGAAGAATTTCTTTTGTCGTAATTTGTTGATAAGTCGATATTCCTTGTCGAATCGTCGATATATTGAAATAATCGTTGATATATTCCGAGTTGTGATTGATATATTTGAAAAATCGCTGATATATTTCAATGTATACTAGCTAGGGTATACCCATGCACATACACCTTGTATTACGACATATGTCGTGTTACAATTTCATCATAAGGTGGTGAACCATAAAATGGATAAAGAGATATTAAAAGGAAGTATCGATATTTTACTTCTCTCCATCATTAAACAGCACGATACGTACGGATATGAAATTATTCAAAAGCTAAAAGAAAACAGCAATGATTTATACACAATGAGCCAAGGTACACTCTATCCAGCACTCAAACGTCTGGAACAAAAGGATTTAATCAATTCCTACTGGGGTGAATCTGAAACTGGTATGAAACGAAAATTTTATCGCATTACCACAAACGGAAAAAAGATATTAGAAGAAAAATTAACAGCATGGGATTCAGTTACAGCTCTTATTAAAACTTGTCAGAAAGGAGCTTTAAATTAATGACGATTGAAGAATACATAAAGAGTATTGTTCAAAAAACAAACCTATCGCAATCTGATAGAGACGAACTATACTTCGAAATTTACGATCATCTTACAAGTTTAAAACAAGAATTTCTCGATCAAGGAAAATCTGAAGAAGAAGCTACTACATTAGCCATTCAAAATTTTGGAGAAGCCTCTACTTTAGGAACTGAAATTGAAAAAGCGATGCAATCCTCTACGCAAAAATATGTACAGTGGATTGGCTGGGGATTATTTTTACCGTATTCGTTTGTTTTATTATTTAAACTATTGCTCGGGAGACCAGCCTTTTACTTTGGTAATCTGAAGTACTTCTTTGAGACAGGTAACTGGCATTCTATACACGGTGGGTTAGTAAACTTAGTTCCTTTCAGAAGTACAATCCGCTATTTAACTGAATTCGATTCTTATAATATAGACATCGTACTTATGAATACATTAGGAAACGTCATCATATTCATCCCATTCGGCTTCCTGCTACCTTTATTATTTAAACAAATAAACAATGTAAAAATGGCGTCCAAAATTTTTATTAAATTTATTTTATTAATTGAATCATTACAACTCCTCACTTTTACTGGTGTTTTCGATATTGATGACATCATATTGAATATGTTAGGTGCTTTAATTGGGTATGGTTCTTTTGTTGGGATAAAGTATATTTGGGAACGTGTTAAATCTGTGGATAAGGTGGATACGATTTAGGTTCAGGCTATACAGTCTGTTCTCCCTGTCGTAATTTGTTGATAAGTCGATATTCCTTGTCGAATCGTCGATATATTCAGTTGGAAACCCCCTTGGGTATCCTGACTCCCCCCAACACAACATAAAAAAGCGCCCTGCACAGCAGGGCGCTTCCACTTTAAATATTAACCGATAGAACCTTCCATCTCAAACTTGATTAGGCGGTTCATTTCAACTGCGTATTCCATTGGAAGTTCGCGAGTGAATGGCTCGATGAAGCCCATTACGATCATTTCTGTAGCTTCTTGCTCAGAAATACCGCGGCTCATTAGGTAGAATAATTGTTCTTCTGATACTTTCGATACTTTCGCTTCATGCTCAAGTGAAACGTAATCGTTTTTGATTTCGTTGTAAGGAATTGTATCAGATGTAGATTGGTTATCCATGATTAACGTGTCACACTCGATGTTAGAGCGAGAGTTTTTCGCTTTTGGTCCGAAGTGTACGATACCACGATAAGTTACTTTACCACCATGCTTCGCAATCGATTTAGAAACGATTGTTGAAGATGTGTTTGGTGCTAAGTGAATCATTTTCGCACCAGCATCTTGGTGTTGGCCTTTACCAGCAATCGCGATAGATAATGTTAAACCACGAGCGCCTTCGCCTTTTAAGATAACTGCTGGGTATTTCATCGTTAATTTAGATCCGATGTTACCGTCAATCCATTCCATCGTTGCGTTTTCTTCACAAACGGCACGTTTTGTAACTAGGTTGTATACGTTGTTCGCCCAGTTTTGGATTGTTGTATAACGGCAATATGCATCTTTCTTAATGATGATTTCTACTACCGCACTGTGAAGTGAGTTAGTCGTGTAAACAGGTGCTGTACAACCTTCTACGTAGTGTACGTGTGCGCCTTCGTCTACGATAATAAGCGTACGCTCGAATTGTCCCATATTTTCAGAGTTAATACGGAAATACGCTTGAAGTGGTGTATCAACTTTAATACCTTTTGGAACGTAGATGAATGATCCACCAGACCAAACTGCAGAGTTTAATGCAGAGAATTTGTTGTCTGTTGGTGGGATTACTTTTCCGAAATGCTCACGGAAAATATCTTCGTTCTCTTTTAATGCGCTATCTGTATCTTTGAAGACGATTCCTAGAGCTTCTAGGTCTTCTTTCATGTTGTGGTATACAACTTCAGATTCGTACTGTGCAGATACACCAGCTAAATATTTTTGCTCAGCTTCTGGAATACCTAATTTATCAAATGTTGCTTTAATTTCATCAGGTACTTCATCCCAAGACTTCTCAGATTTCTCAGATGGTTTTACGTAGTACGTAATTTCATCGAAATCTAAGTCGTTTAAGTCGCCGCCCCATTGTGGCATTGGCATTTCATAGAACTTATCCAGTGATTTTAAACGGAAGTCTAACATCCACTGTGGTTCTTCTTTCATACGTGAAATCTCTTCAACGATTTCTTTTGTTAAACCGCGTCCAGCACGGAAAATCGAAACGTCTTTGTCTTTGAAACCATATTTATAATCGCCGATATCTGGCAGTTGCTTCGCCATGTTGGTGTGTCCCTCCTTAGATAACCTCGTTTTTAGGAACCTGTAACATTACTTATCTTCGTTTAAGCCCTTTTCTAACGCTTTCCACGCTAATGTTGCACATTTAATACGTGCAGGGAACTTGCATACGCCTTGTAATGCTTCAATATCTCCTAAATCGATGCTGTCATCGTACTCTTTTCCTAGCATCATGTCAGAGAAAATTTTAGAAAGCTGAAGTGCCTCTTCAATTTTCTTACCTTTTACTGCTTGTGTCATCATTGAAGCTGAAGACATTGAGATAGAACATCCTTCTCCTTCAAACTTCGCCTCTTGTACAATACCTTCTTCTACTTTCATCGTAAGTTGAATACGATCGCCGCAAGTTGGATTGTTCAAGTTAACGGTAACACTATCTTCTAACACGCCATGGTTACGAGGATTTTTGTAATGATCCATAATAACTTGACGATATAACGTATCTAAATTATTAAATGACATTTGTGAAATACTCCTTTGTCTTGATTAGCGATTCAACAAATGTATCAATTTCTTCTTTTGTATTATATAAATAGAAGCTCGCACGTGCTGTTGAAGAAGCTTTCAGCCACTTCATAAGCGGTTGTGCACAGTGGTGTCCTGCGCGAACCGCAATACCTTCTACATCTAATACAGTCGCTACATCGTGAGGATGTACGTCTTCAATATTAAATGTAACAAGACCAGCACGATGCTTTGGACCATAAATTGTAACGCCGTCTACTTCTGATAGTCTTTCTAAAGCGTATTGCGCTAATTCATGCTCATGCTTTTCAATATTATCAAGACCAATTTCTTCTAGGAAATCAATTGCCGCACCAAGTCCGATTGCATTACCGATAATCGGTGTACCTGCTTCAAACTTCCACGGAAGCTCTTTCCAAGTAGATTCTTGTAAATCTACGAAATCAATCATTTCACCGCCAAATTCAATTGGCTCCATATTGTTCAGCAATTCTTTCTTACCATATAATACGCCGATACCTGTAGGTCCGCACATCTTATGAGCAGATAATGCGTAGAAATCACAGTTTAAATCTTGTACATCTACTTTCATATGAGGTGTACTTTGTGCACCATCAACGACCATAATTGCACCGTTTTCGTGTGCGATTGCTCCGATTTCTTTTACAGGGTTAATCGTTCCAAGTACGTTTGATACTTGCATAATAGAAACGATTTTTGTATTCGGTGTAACTGTTTGACGAACATCTTCTAAAGAAATTGTACCGTCTGGTTGAAGCGGAAGGTATTTTAACGTTGCACCAGTTTTCTTAGCAACTTGTTGCCACGGAATGATGTTACTATGGTGCTCCATGTAAGAAATAACGATTTCATCGCCTTCTTTTACATTTTCAAGACCATAGCTAGCCGCTACTGTATTTAATGCAGTTGTCGTTCCGCGCGTGAAAATAATCTCTTCCATTGATTTCGCGTTAATAAACTTGCGAACTTTCTCGCGTGCACCTTCATACGCGTCGGTAGCTTTCGTACCGAGCGTATGAACACCGCGATGCACGTTAGAATTATATTCTTTATAGTAACGTTCTAACGTTTCAATGACTTGAATTGGTTTTTGAGAAGTTGCTGCACTATCGAAATAAACAAGTTGTTTGCCGTTCACTTTTTGATCAAGAATTGGAAACTGTTTGCGTATTTCATGAATATTCATTAGCGAACTTTCCTTTCAATTACCTCAACAAGCTGTGCCTTTACTCCTTCAATTGGAAGCTCATTAACTACAGGTGCTAAGAATCCATGGATGACTAAACGTTCTGCTTCGCGTTTTGGAATACCACGGCTCATCAAGTAGTATAGTTGGTATGGATCTACGCGGCCTACTGAAGCTGCGTGACCTGCCATTACATCATCTTCGTCGATTAAAAGAATTGGGTTTGCATCACCGCGAGCTTTTTCATCTAACATAAGAACGCGAGAAGATTGTTGTGCATTTGATTTAGATGCACCGTGTTCAATCTTACCAATTCCGTTAAAGATAGATGTTGCACTATCTTTTTGTACACCGTGTTTTAAAATCCAACCTTCAGAGTGTTTACCGAAGTGAACAACTTTAGTTGTAAAGTTTTGTGTTTGGTTACCACGGCCAATTGTTACTGTTTTCGTATCAGCATATGAACCGTCGCCCATTAAGTTCGTAACGTTCTCTGAAATTGTGTTTCCGTCATTCATAAGGCCTAGAGCCCAATCAATACGGCCGTCGCGTCCTACAACGCCGCGGCGGTTAACGTAAGTTGTTACGTCTTTTGCTAATAGATCAACCGCACCGAATTTCACTTGTGCGCCTTGTTCCACGATTACTTCTGCTACGATATTTGCAATACCTTTAGCATTTTCATTTGCAACGTAGTTTTCTACATAAGTTGCAGTACTGTTCGCATCAGCTACGAATAATACGTGGTTATATACGTTAGCTTCTTCGCCGTCTACTAAGAATACAGCTTGAAGTGGAGTTTCAAGAACAACGTTTTTCGGAACATATACGAATGCACCGCCGTTGATTAATGCAGCATGAAGTGCAGTTAGACGATGCTCGTCTACTTTCACGCCATCTTTCATTAAATACTTTTGTAATAGTTCAGCATGCTCAGTTGCAGCTGTTACGATATCTGTGAAAATAACACCTTTTTCTTTTGCTTCGTCTGCTAAAGAAACGAACGCAGTTGTACCAGTACGTTGCACTAATACGCTGTTATTTTCATCGATTAAGTTTTTCACTGCTTCTGGAAGCTCTGTTAAAGAACTTACAGGCTCTTGCTTAGCAGCGTCGCCTTTTCCGATAAAGTCCCATTTTTCAATTTTCGTTTTATCAGGCGTTGGCATTGGAAGTTCAGTTGCTTGTGCAAGAGCTTGTAAGCGGAACTCAGTCAACCAAGCAGCTTCGTTTACTTCGCTTGCGCGTTGACGGATTGTTTCTTGATCGAAAGGTAATGTACCGATTGTCATGTTTATGCTCCTCTCTTACGCTTCTTGCTCTGTTGTTTCGTCTTCAATACCTAATTCTTTTTTAATCCAGTCATAACCTTCAGCTTCTAGGCGTTGTGCAAGCTCAGGGCCACCAGATTTAACGATACGACCGTTCATCATAACGTGAACGAAGTCTGGAGTGATGTAGTTTAATAAACGTTGGTAATGCGTAATCATTAGGCAACCGAACTCTTCACCGCGCATTTGGTTAATACCTTTAGATACAACTTTTAATGCATCGATATCAAGACCAGAGTCGATTTCATCTAAGATTGCGATTTTTGGCTCAATCATCATTAATTGAAGAATTTCGTTACGTTTTTTCTCTCCACCAGAGAAACCTTCGTTTAAGTAACGTTGTGCCATTTCTGGATCCATTTCTAGGAATTCCATGTTTTTATCTAATGTACGGATAAATTTCATAAGAGAAATTTCATCGCCTTCTTCACGACGTGCATTAATTGCAGAACGTAAGAAGTCAGCGTTTGTAACTCCGCTAATTTCACTTGGATATTGCATTGCTAAGAATAGACCTGCTTGTGCGCGCTCGTCTACTTCCATTTCTAATACATCTTCACCGTCAATGATGATGCTACCTTCTGTTACTTCATACTTTGGGTGACCCATAATTGCAGAAGATAAAGTTGATTTACCTGTTCCGTTAGGTCCCATAATTGCGTGGATTTCTCCACCTTTTACTTCAAGGTTTACACCTTTTAAAATTTCTTTGCCGTCAATTGATACGTGTAAGTCTTTAACCGTTAATGTAGAACCAGCCATCTCAATACCTCCATTAATCCTATATATACATTTTAAAAATTCCTAAAACGTTCATATTCTCATTTTATTCTCATTCTAATTTTATATCAAATAAAATGATATCGCAAACGACGAAAAAAAGTAACAATTTTTTCACAAATGTATATAAGTATTTCCTTTTCACCTTTCTATGATACACCTTTCTTCTTATTTATATAAAGAAAAAAGGACTGGAAAATTACCAGTCCTTTCCTTCATATTTATTCACTTACTGGCAGTACAGCACCTTTATATTCTTTATTAATAAAATCTTGAATTTCTTTTGAATGCAGTACTTCTACTAGCTCTTTAATTTCTTTTTTCTTCTCGTCACCTTTACGAACTGCAATAATATTTGCGTATGGAGAGTCTGATCCTTCAATCGCAATTGCATCCTTTGTTGGATTTAAATTTGCATCAATTGCGTAGTTTGAATTAATGAATAAAGCATCACCTTCATTATTTTCATATAACTTTGGTGAAAGTCCAGGTTCTACATCTGTTTTAAATTTTAAGTTTTTCGGATTTTCTACAACATCTTTTACTGTCGCCTTAACAACATCTACACCGTCTTTTAATTTAATAACGCCACCTTTTTGTAATAACGCTAACATACGGCCACGCTCCGCTACGTTATTACTCATAATCACGGTGCCGCCATCTGGTAAGTCTTTTAAGCTTTTATATTTCTTAGAATAAATGCCCATTGGCTCTAAATGGATTTTTCCTGCGTTTACAATTTTATATCCTTTTTCTTGGATTTCTTTATCTAAATACGGAATGTGCTGGAAATAGTTCGCATCTAAATCCTTATCCGCCAACGCTTTATTCGGTAACACATAGTCTTGGAATTTTTTAATTTCTAATTTAATACCTTTTTTCTCTAATATTGGCTGTGCTTTTTCTAAAATAACAGCGTGCGGCACGTTAGAAGCTCCCACAACAAGCTTATTTTCCTCTTTTCCTCCGCAAGCAGCTAATGTAAATACAGACAGCGCTGTAACAACTGACAATAGAATCTTTTTCATATGATGTCCCCTTCTCCTGTATAATTATGTAGTTATAAAAAGGGCCGGCATACACCAACCCTTCCACAGCAATTATTCTTTTACAGGAACAACTGCCCCTTTATATTCTTTATTAATAAAGTCTTCAATTTCTTTAGAGTGTAATACTTCTACAAGAGCTTTAATCTCTTTCTTATCTTTATCGCCTTTACGAACAGCTACTACGTTTGCGTACGGTGAATCATTTCCTTCAATGGCAATTGCATCTTTTTCTGGATTTAACTTCGCATCAATTGCATAGTTCGAGTTAATTAAAACAGCGTCGCCTTCTTTATTGTTATACACTTGTGGTAATAAACCAGGCTCGATATCCGTTTTGAATTTTAAGTTTTTCGGATTATCTGCAATATCTTTTGGAGTTGCTTTAACGGGATCTACTCCATCTTTAATTTTTAAAATGCCCTCTTTTTGTAAAATTGCTAAACCACGTCCATGGTCAGCAACAGAATTACTCATAATAATTGTTGCACCGTCTGGAAGCTCTTTTAAGCTCTTATATTTTTGAGAATATACACCAATCGGTTCTAAATGAATTTTTCCTGCTACTTCAAAATCATATTTTTTATCTTTAATTTCTTTTTCTAAATACGGAATGTGCTGGAAGTAGTTTGCATCTAAATCCTTATCCGCTAACGATTTATTTGGCAACACGTAATCTTGGAATTTTTTCACTTCTAATTCAATTCCTTTTTTCTCAAGTAACGGTTTTGCCTTTTCTAAAATTTCAGCGTGCGGTACGTTAGAAGCCCCCACAACTAGTTTCTTTTCATCTTTATCTTTCCCGCCACAAGCAGCTAACCCCAAAATAGAAGTTGAAATAAGTGCTGTAAGTAATAATTTTTTCATTTGAAACATCCTCCCGTTTTTTATTATCGTTTATCTATTCGAGTCGTTACACGATCACCAATCCACTGAATGAAAAATACAACTAGTAATACACAAATTGTCGCAACGATTGTTACGTCATTATTTCCTCGTTGGAACCCTTCTAAATAAGCAAGTGTTCCAAGGCCACCAGCACCAACAACTCCCGCCATTGCTGTATAGCCTACTAAAGCAATTGTCGTAACTGTAATACCAGACACTAATGCTGGTAACGATTCTGGAATTAGCACTTTCAAAATAATTGTGCTTGTTTTTGCTCCCATTGCTTTTGAAGCTTCAATTACACCTTTATCAATTTCACGAAGGGCAATTTCAACCATTCTTGCGTAAAACGGTGCCGCTCCAATAATTAAAGCCGGAAGTGCAGCACTCGCTCCAAGAATTGTTCCAAGCAGAATCTTTGTGAATGGGATTAATAAAATGATTAAAATAATGAACGGTATCGAGCGGAAAATGTTTACGAACGCTCCAATCGCCGTGTTAACCGCTTTGTTTTCCCATAAATTATCTTTCGCTGTCATAAAGAGTAACAATCCTAAAATGAGTCCTAAAACAAATGTGGCAAGAGCTGCGATTGCCGTCATATATAACGTTTCACCAGTTGCTTCTAACATTTGATTCCAATCAACGTTTGTGAGTAACTTATCCATGTGCAATCACCTCCAGCTCTACTTGATCTTGATGTATTCCCTCTATTGCTTGCTGAATCGCTGTTTCCTCACCATTTAAATGAACAACTAAACTACCGTAAGAGCCGTTATTCGTTTGTGCGATATTTCCTTGCAAAATGCTAACTTCTATATCACTGCGCTGCATTAATCTTTGAAGCACTGGTCTTTCTACAGCCTCACCGATAAACTGCAAACGAATTACTTTTCCATCTGGATACTTTTCAATTAAACTTTCAATCGTTTCATTTGTATCTTCAGAATCCGTTAACTGCTGTACAAATCGTTTCGTAATGTCTTTCTGCGGATTACGGAACACATCAAGTACTGGACCTGTTTCTACAATCTTTCCTTTCTCCATTACCGCAACACGATTACAAATCTTTCGAATTACGTGCATCTCGTGTGTAATGAGTACAATTGTTAAACCGAGACGCTTATTAATATCTAATAATAAATCTAGAATTTGATCTGTCGTTTCTGGATCAAGAGCTGACGTTGCTTCATCACATAAAAGTACTTTTGGATTGTTAGCTAATGCTCTTGCAATCCCAACGCGTTGCTTTTGTCCTCCGCTTAGCTGGGATGGATACGCGTCTCCTCTTCCTTCTAAACCAACAAGATGAATTAATTCATCAACACGTTTTCTTCTCGCCGCCTTATCGACACCTGCAATTTCAAGTGGGAACTCGATATTTTCACGTACAGTTCGTGACCAAAGTAAGTTGAAGTGCTGAAAAATCATTCCAATTTCTTGCCTTGCCTTACGAAGTTCGCTTCCTGTAATGGCTGAAATGACACGATTTGCAATTGTAATTTGGCCAGAAGTTGGTTTCTCTAGCTGATTGAATAATCTAATTAAAGAACTTTTTCCAGCGCCACTATATCCGATAACACCAAATATTTCACCTTTATCTATTTTTAAATTGGCATTATCTACAGCAGTGACATCACCGCTTTTTGCTTTATATATTTTCTTTACATTTTCTAATAAAATCATGATGTTCACCCCTTTTTGTTTGGACATACTCCGCAATTTTTTATTTTTGATGCGTGTAGTCCACCGTTATCACTACTTTTATTATTTGAATGTCCTCCACATTCAAACAACAAAAAAACCTTTCCGCTTTAGAGAAGCAGAAAGGTTTATATGCGTATATAACAACATTATCCCTCTCTCTCATCTCTCAAAGCATTTGCTTTGCAGGAATTGGCACCATTTCAACATAAGTTGACGGTTGCCGGGCTTCACAGGGCACAGTCCCTCCACCTCTCTTGATAAGAGAAATCAGATTACATTTTCGTCTGATTTGTAATTTATGAAATTGTCTATATTTTATGAATTGAATTGTATCAATATCCACACACCATGTCAACAGAAATTTTCGCAAAAAATGAAACTTCAGAATTTTAAGCACCTACTGACATTGGTTTACATATATGAAACATCGATTCAACCAATAGCATCGTTCGATACGTTCCCGAATATTGCACACGTCCATCATTCATTAGCATTTGCAATCGTACATTGCCGTTCACCAATTCTTTTATATCTTCCTCATCTACACAAACGATCTGCTCCGTTCCTCTTTCCTCATGTAACAGCTCTATATAATCTCTTGAAATTTGTAACGAACAACTTTCATCTCCAAAGCGGAAATTAACAGTTTTCTCTCCTTGTCTTAAAAGCGGCTCTAAATGATATTGACCATTAGCGTAATTTACAAATGATTGCAGCAAAGAATATAATTTCACCCTAAATCACATCCTTCATATCACTTTCTATTACACATACCATTCCCTCTCACTAAAGAGCAATCCTGTTACTTTCGCTCGACAAATACTGTAATCACCCTGCATCTCGACATATTTCCCAAGAAATATGTCGAGGCGGCAAAAACTTTGCCGCCTACTTTAATTCCGTATATAAATATTCAACTGAATGAAATGCATATATCTTCTTCATGAGTGTCCCATTTTCAAAAACAAGTAAACACGGTACACTTTCGATTCCATACTCTTTCGCTAAATGCGGAGCATAATTTAAATCTAACATCCCAATTTTCAGATCCTCAATTGTCATCTCAACAACCGTTAACATCTTTTTTGCTAATTGGCATGTTCCACACATTGGAGTATATACATATAGCACTGTTTTTTCTTCGTTCTCTATTAAGGCTGTAGCTTCGGCTCCTGTCCAGTCAATCACTTCTATCATTCCTTACCGTAAATATTCTGTATAAACGTCAATGTCAGCTCCCCATAATACATTTGCTAAGTGTGAAGATGGCGCAGTTGCCACTTCTCGGTACGAGCGATCAATATAAATATGCTCTGCTTGCGGAAATTCTTTTCGAAATTGTTTCCTTAACTTTTCTCCAGCATCATCAGCATCCACTAGCACATACACTTCCTTATCAAAAAACTGATCAACGAGCTCATCCATTTTCGACAAACCAATTGTACCATTTGTACAAACAATTTCCACCGGTTCACGAATAATAGATTCAATCTTTCTTCTATCTGATGTACCTTCTACAATAATGACTTTTTCTACATAAATCATATGTCATCACCCGATCACCATATACTATACAACCTTTAACTTAGTATATAGTATATTCGTTATTTTCATGTTGTTTCCTGTTTATTTTTGCAAAAGAAAAGCGCAAGCGGCTCGTTTAGAACAGGAGGGCATTGGAACTCCTGAACTAGAGGCGCCTTTTGCCTCAAGTGAAGGAGTGAAATGACCGACTGTTCTAGCCGCTGGAGCTGGATCATAATGAAAAGCGCAAGCGGCTCGTTCAGATTGTGAGTGGGATGGAGCTTCTGACGTAAAGGCGCCTTTTGCCTTGCAGGAAGAAGCGAAACCACCGAACAATCTAGCCGCTGGAGCTGGATCATAATGAAAAGCGCAAGCAGCTAGAACTGCATAAAACTTAAACGAAAAGTTTTTCCAAAAACGTTCTCCTACACGATAATTAGTATATGATTTTACGTTCATTATTTTACATAAAATAAAAAAGGACAGCACAAAGGCTGTCCTTTAGTCGACTATAATTAGTCTTGGTTTGTCATTTCTGCATATTTTTCAGCAGTTAATAACTTTTCAACTTGGCTTGCATCAGAAAGTTCAACTTTAACCATCCATGCACCCTCGTATGGAGATTCGTTAACAAGTTCTGGTTGGTCACTTAATTCTTCGTTTACTGCTACAACTTTACCGCTTACAGGTGCGTATAACTCAGAAACTGTTTTAACAGATTCTACGCTTCCGAATGGCTCGTCAGCTTCGATTGTTGCACCTACTTCAGGAAGTTCAACGAATACGATATCGCCTAGCTCACCTTGTGCAAAGTGAGTAATACCGATAACAACTTCATTACCTTCAGTTTTTACCCATTCGTGTTCTTCAGAGTAACGTAAATTATTTGGAATGCTCATGACTGTACCTCCAGTGAATGTATTAATTATGTAAAAATACCTTATTGGTACTTTTTCCACACACTTTCAAACTGCTCTTCGTTAAAACCAAGTGTTACATTCGTTCCATTTGTTACAATTGGACGTTTAATCAACATGCCATCAGATGCTAAAAGCTCGTACATTTCGTCTTCGCTTGCATCTTTCAACTTATCTTTCAGACCAAGTTCACGGTAACGCATTCCACTTGTATTAAAGAATTTTTTTAATGGTAATTCACTTTTTTCATGTAAATTACGTAAATCTTCTTTTGATGGTGGATTTTCAACAATATGAATCATCTCATATGCTACATCGTTTGCCTCAAACCATTTCTTTGCTTTTTGACATGTGCCACACTTTGGATATGAATAAAATGTTACTGTCATAAATTCACCTACTTTTTTACTAACCTTTACCTTTATCATATAGAAAACGTTTTATTATTTCAAACGATTATTCGCTAAACTTTTACTTATTTCGTGATAAATTTTAATAATCCTGCGAATTTTCCTTATTTTCCCGCCATTTGTTAAGAAAAAATAAATATATAAATTTTTTTGATTCTTTCCCAATTCCTCGCTGAACATATATCTTAAACAAACGTTTGATTAACTCCCTATTTTTCTTTGTTCACCCTTGAGCTGCAACAATTTCTCCCTACCGAACATATCCCTTAAACAAACGTTTGATTAACTCCCTATTTTTCTTTGTTCACCCTTGAGCTGCATCGGTTTCTTCCTACCGAACATATATCTTAAACAAACGTTTATTTAACCATTTCATCCTGTAGTCACAAAACCTGGAAAACTTTAAATAACAAAGGCGTACAGATGAAAGAAACTAACGATTTTGGCCGTAATAGTGAGAGTATTCCATGATGTTGAAGAAATTACCGCAAAGAAAAAAGACGCATCTAAATTGATGCGTCTTTTTGCGATGTTTCTTTTGTGAAATCATATAAAGCAATTGCGCCTAAAATAACCAATATACTTTCAGGGGCATCTAACAAAATAGTTCTCAAAGTTTCTGGTATTACCCATTTAATACCTGCCGCTGATTCAAGATATGTTTGAAAATAACTGATTGTAAAATCAATTCCAAATAAACATACAAGCAATGTTAGACCAATTCGAATTAATTTCTTGTTTGTAAACATGTAACACCTCTCAAAATTCACTGGATATTTCTGATTTTAGTTCTTTATATACAAAAATCCCTATATTTAATTTTAACATACAAAATATCCAAATAAATACAATATGCATATTTGCATATTTCTTGCGTATTGAGGAATTACTGTTAATAAAAAAGCCCTACTAGTGTAGGACAAAATGGCTTTAGCAACCCCAACAAATAATCGCATAAATAACGAAATTATTTGAACCACTGTATAGTCAATCCCCGCCCTTGAAATACGGGGAAATCCCTGTTCCTGGCTACTAACCCTAATGAATAACCCACCGCATAACACTACAACGGATGGATACTATTGAGCTCATAATTAAGAAATTACTACAAAGAAAAGCCATGAATAAACATGACTTTCATAGCATAATCACTTCTATATTCAATACAAATTAAAGTGAATTATATTTCTTTACTTTTAAAGGAATAGATATTACATATAAATCTATTACATAAGTAATAATCAAAATCCCTTTTCCTTCATCAGCAAATTTTGCTTGCAGAAACTTTTCTGAAACTTTCCTTTTTCCCCATCTCTTTGGAAGGTATTCGAATCCTAAGAACATAATAATAGCCCAATACTCATTAACTTAACTACTTTTCTTTTTTCCATGATATTTCAAATTCTCCACCATGTTCTTCTGTTATAATTTTAACTTTATATGTATCATCTTTAGACACTTTAATATTATTTTTACTGTTTCCACTATTAACTTCCAGTATTGTATTATCATTTGAATCCAAAACATAAGCCTTTATGGTTCCTTGCTTAGTTTTATCATCAAAGGTAAATGTCCAGCTTTCACCTTTTTTTACATCCATATCTTGAGTTGCAAAACCTGTGAAACTTTTATACTTTCCATCTATACTATTTGAACCTCCATGAACCTTACCACCAACAATCGTTCCCTCTCTTGTAAAACAACCACTAAGAACCACCAAACATAGAACAAATAATAATATATTTTTAATAGTTTTCAACATCATTCCCCCTTATCCTCACAATAAATATCCTCCTATTTACATTCAAAAAAACTATAATAACTATAATATACCCTAGTGAATATATTATAATTATTATAGTTGTAAAATCAATAATGCTATTTCAAATCTTCACGCAACTTCATTTCATCTTCATTTACATATCCAGTAAAAATCACTTCTGATATATGTTCATGATTAAAAAACATATTATATTCGGTGGAAATATTTCCGATAGGATAATAACAAGCTACATAATCCCAAGTTTTCTTAGTTTTTGAATCTTCTTGTTTTCTACCATATATCATCAATGGTTGTTCCCATGTTTTAAATTTCACAACTGAACCAATCGGAAGTAATGTATCTTTCTCTATCTTCTCCATTTTAATTCACCTCTTTACTTAATAAAAAATTTACCTATTTTATATAAAATTAAAAAACTAATAGGAACTGTAATTAAATATATCAATGAAAAGATTATTTTTTCTTTTAAATTATATGTAGCATCAAACATTGTAAAAATAATAGTACCAAAAAAACAAATAACAAAAAGAATTGTTAAAAATTTCTTCAAACTTTCTAAAGTCATACAAGATACTCCTTTTTACTTTATCTCTACTTCAACACCTGTACCCACAGGACTAGCTCCAGGCCCCCAAGGGAAATTCACTTTAAATCCACTTGAACTTACCTTTAGTGAACCACCGGCTTGTCCAAGTGAGGCTGAACCACCAAGATGTAAATCATGATCTGTAAATGGTATAGGTATATCTATACCCGCTTCATATTTTGCTAAAGAGGCCTCCGCCCCAAGTTCAAATCCATTTTTATCTATTTTAGCAGCAACTTCCGCGTTCGCCATGCTTAAACTTGCTTCTCCTTTTAAATCTCTTCCATCAATATTTACTGAACCTTCAATACCTACTTTTACAGTGTTATATGAGGCACTGCCTCCAATAATTGCTCCAGCTTTCAATTCACCACCTATAGCTCTAGCATATAACGGGCCACTTCTTTCATTATATAAATAGCCTTCTTTAGACTTGGTACTTAACAAATCAGTTATTGATTGTAAATTAACTTTATTATTAATTCCTAATCCAGCACCTAATCCAGCAGCACTTAACCCAGCAGCACTTAACCCTGTACCACTTAATCCGGTAGCACCACTAGTCATATTAACTCCATTATTATCTGTTGTTTCAAATTTAAGGGCAATACGCACTAATTCTTCTTCAATATTTTTCAAATGACTATTAAAAGACTCATAAGCTTTGGTTAAAGTAGGCAAATCATTATAAAAAGATAAACTTGAAGCTCCTATCCATCTCATTTGAAGATTCAACAATTCTGAAAGAATCCTATTATGACGATCAGTTGCTTCAGCGCTAGCGTATTTAAAATTTTTTGCTCTATTTCTTAATTCCTCTGGAGTAACCTTGATCTCTCCCATTTATACCCCCCCTTATTCCTATCGTTCCTAATTTAACATTAGAATTACACATTCATATAATTACTGTTTTTCCCAAAAAAATCAAGTTGAAAATTATATTATTTAGAATTTTTAATGATTATATTCCATGATAGTTAGGGAATTCCAGCACATAAAAAAGCAATCTACATATCTTTAGCAATTTTATAAACAACGGAATCATTTGAACCACTATATAACCGATTCCCGCATGCGAAATAAAGGAGAATCCTCGTTCCTGGCTCTACCTATCATAATAAAGCTAAAGCTGCTTGTATACTCGCTCACAAACCAATACCAATCGTAAGGGAGAGTGATGTGGAACTAACATTATCATCCCTTGATAAAACGAGCTAATACTTGATGCACTTCATTAAATTTTATAATTTTATATCTGCAATTGCTGATATAAAATTATAAATCAGTCTCATTACAGCCGCGAATGCATCTCGCATACGTCGTAAAGCTTTCGTGAGCTTCCCAATCATATTGTTATATGTGCTTCTGCATAAAAAATAAGAAGCCTAATTCATAGGCTCCTTCATCATCTATTCAAATAATCTGCAATGGTTTGAAATACGACGATGTACATATTATGAATACTTTCTTCAGTATTTCCACCATTCGATAAACCAACTGCCCATTGTTGTCCTTCACCACTTCCGATATTGGCAAACCCTTGCGTATACATAGCATTTACATCTTTTCGGGCACTGTTATACTCTATCCCTTTTGTAATAAAAATCGAATATGATTTATCTTGTAAACCGATAAAAAACACTGGTTTCTTTAGCGATGAAAATACATTTTTATACTGATCTGTTGAGGCTTCTTGAAAGTGAGCTTTCATTATTAGAAAACCATCTACTTCCTTAGATTTCTTTTCCAGTTCCCCTAACTTCATTTCCTCAAACTTTACATTCCTAAACGTATCTTTCGGTTTTTCTCCAACAACTCCAATTACGAGTGCTCTTCCGTTATATTCTAATTTCTCTCCTTCTTTATCCTTTGCACACCCAGCACTCGCTAGGCATATCAATATAAAAACTAAGAAATACGATAAACGCTTCATTTAGCACCCTCCCCTTCTTTTCAGTCAAGTGACAAAAACGTAAGGTGAATTCAAGAAAATGTAAGCAAAATCGATAGCCCAAATTGCGTTTCTATATTATAATCAATTGAATTTACTTACATTACTAAACATAGGAGATTATCATGAAGAAATTTAAACTTTCATCTTTTCTTCCGTTAAGTTATATACTTCTACTCGTACTCGTAAGTCCCCTTTACGATGTATTAAATAAATCGGCTGTACACGCAGTAGATGTCACAACTGTAGTAGATGATTGGATTCCATTTGTGAAAGCATTTATTATCCCTTATTTACTTTGGTTTCCTTACTTATACGGCGCACTTATTTATTACTGCTTTGCAGATCGAAAGCAATATTATGTCACTTTAAGTAGTGTCATTCTTGGAAAACTTGCTTGTTTTTCTATTTATTATTTTTGGCAGACAACTGTACCACGTCCAACCGTTGTTGGATCAGACGTGTTTTCCGAACTAGTCCGCTATATTTATAGTATCGATCAACCGGTAAACTGTTTCCCAAGCATTCACGTTCTTACTACATTTGTCATTATGCTAGCTGCCTTTAAACGTAGAGAACAACATGCTTTTGAATATTACATCCTTACCTTCTTCGGTACGCTTATTATTTTATCAACGCTATTTACGAAGCAACATGCATTTGTAGACGCCATTTCTGGAATGACGCTTGCAAGCATACTCTACTTCGGCGTTCAGCTGTTGTTAGCAAAAGAAACCGTACGTGTTCCAGTAAAACATAATCATAAAATGTAAAAAGCAGACTGTGGCTTCTCAGTCTGCTTTTCTCTATATAAAAGGAGATTTTCAAGTTAAGATTGCGGTACAGTCATATCACCAGAGTGAATACGACCTGCTTTTTTAAGAGCAATGTAAAGTATATAAGAAACAGCTACTGGAATGACGATATAAGTGATTACCATCGCCGGGACAACTTCCCATCCCTCACTGGAAATTAAATTAATTGGTGCGATAAGAGAACTTAATCCAAGACCTGCAATTTCTTTTCCTGCTTCCAGTTGGAAAATTAATGCTGATACTGGACCAACTATTGCACTGGCGACGACAGTTGGGACGAGAATCATTGGATTTTTAGTGATATTTGGCAACTGTACTTTTGGAGTACACAGAGCTTGAGCTAATATACCACCTAAATTATTTTCTTTCGCTGAGATGACAGAGAATCCGATAAACTGAGCAACGCAGCCTGCAAGAGCAGCACCACCTGCAACACCGTCTAAGCTAAGTGCAATCGCTAACGCAGCTGATGAAGCTGGTGAGATAAGTAATAGTCCCCAAACGACTGCAATGACGATAGAAGCGATAAACGGGCTACCAGCTGAACTATCTTTAATGAATGCTCCAACTGCATTTAAAACAGGAGTAATATTATGAGATAACCAAATGCCGACTAAACCAGAACCTAATATTGCCGCAAATGGAACGAGCATCATATCTAACGCAGTTTTTCCACTTAAACGTTTACCAATATATACAGCTAAAGTCGCTGTTAATAATGCACCGATTGGCTCACCTGTTTTAATAATTAGACCTGCTTCAGTAATTGAAATGGATCCGGCACCAATTGCTCCAGCTACCATAGCCGAGAAAATTACAAGACCGTTTGCACCGAGCATAAAAGCAATTCCAGCACCAATGGCTGGTGCCATAAGTGATTTTGCAACAACTCCGATTGTAATAAGCAACGGAATATCAACAATTCTTCCTATATTTTCGATTAGTAAACCAATTCCAAGGGATACGAAAATACCTTGTGCGATTCCAGCTGATGCTTTAAATACACGAGACATTATATATTCCTTCATTTGTTTCACCTTCTCCTATAAGTTAGTAGCTAATTGTTTTCATATAATCACGTAAAATGTCGTTTGATTTTGCGAATCGAGATTCTTCATCCTCTGTTAAATTTAGTTCTACAATTTCTCTTATACCATCTCTAGTAATAATAGCTGGTACTCCTGTACAAATATCATATTCACCATACTCACCATCTAAAATAGCTGATACAGCAATGACACGATGATCATCGTTAAAGATTGAGCTCGCAATATATGCTAAAGAATTTCCGATTCCGTAATAAGTAGTACCTTTACGTTTATAAATTTCCCATCCGGCTTTTGCAGTCTTCTCAACAATTTCATCTAAATCTATTTCACCAAATCGTTCTTTTTGTTCTTCTAAGATTTGCAGAATTGGTTTTCCACCAACAGTTACGTGTGACCAAGCAACCATTTGAGAATCACCATGTTCCCCTAATGAATACCCGTGAATACTACGAGGATCTACATGTAACATTTCAGATAAAATTGTTCGTAAGCGAGAAGAATCTAGTGATGTACCAGTACCGATTACACGATTTCTAGGTAATCCAGATAATTTCCACACTTCATATGTAATAATATCAACTGGGTTCGATGCAAGTAAGAAAATACCATCAAATCCACTTTCCATTACGCCGCCAACAACACTTTCCATAATCTTCGCGCTTGCTCCTAAAGTATCTAAGCGACTTTGCCCTGGTTTTGGTGCTGGTCCTGCTGTAATAATAACGATGTCCATATCTTTGCAGTCTTCATAGCTTCCTGCATATACTTTTGTTCTTGTATTTGTAAAGTTAATGCAGTGTGATAAATCCATTGCTTCCCCAACTGCACGTTCATGATTTATATCAATTAATAATAGCTCTTCGCAAATGCCTTGATTGACAATGGAATATGCACAACTTGATCCAACTAATCCAGTACCGATAATTGCAATTTTTCTTGTATGTCTTTTCATAGCAATCTCTCCTAATTGATCATATAATCTATTTCTTTTGTTCTTTACACCCTTAATTATAGAGATTCCCACGATAGAAACCATGGATACTTTGTGAAATATTGAACAAAGTTTTTGTCCTTTTTGTGAATTGTTATATTCCATTTTCGTCATATTTGTTACAACTGGAAAAATATTTATTATGTATTTATTGACATATACAAAAAGAAAACGAGCGAATAAATTCACTCGTTTTCTTTTCCTTATTGTTCCATACTTAATTGACTTTTTAATTGTTGTACAATCATTGGATTCGCAGGTGCTGCTGGCTTATAATAACTCTTTTGCTTTGCGTACTCGTACATATTACGTTGACGCATCTCATCCTGATTACGAATTTGAATTAACGTTTGGTGTAACTGTTCATTATCAGACTGAGCAATATAATTTGCATAACTTGTTAAACTTGCATTTAATCCTGCTAAATAATCATTTACCATATCTTTTTCATTCATCTTTCTCTTCCTCCTATCCTAGGAAAGTCATTAATTGCTGTTTCGTATTTCGTGCATCTTGTGCATCTTTTTGTAGCATTTGTTTCAGTTGTGGATCCGTACACGTCTGTGCATACTGCTCCAACTTGTTAATAATTGTTGCGTGTCCACCAATTAAATGACGTAAGTTTTCTACTTCAAGCTCTGTTAAGTTTTGCATAGGATACTCCTACCTTTCTTCTTTCATTCTCCTTTAGTATTCTGTTCTTTTTAAATCGTATTCATGAAAAAGCTCTCTTACATTTCAAATCAGTCACATCTATTTATAAATACAAAAAAATGTTATACTTACAGAAAAATACAAACATTCAAAAGCTACCCTTATAATAACAGCATAATCCTCAAACAAACCATGGTAGGAAGGTGTGCTCATACAAAAATATGTTAAAGTTATCTTCTTTATCATTTACGCAATCCTCTATGTAAAACTGTTGATTGATATATTAACTTTAAAGCCATTACTCACTTCTATTCCTTTACATATGTTATTTCTCATTTGTTTTTTATTCATTGCGCTTAACAACTATAAAAACCGTAATACTACGTTTTTCTTAGTATTTATTAGTGCAACTCTATTAGTAAGTATTAGTTTCATTAAACGTATTCTTATATAAAGGAGCAATAAATATGAAAACACATGACTTCCTTACAGAAATCCAGAAGGGCTCTGAGCCTAGTCCATATCAAGATCCTATCGTATTCAGTTTCGTTTGCTTTTTCTTAGCCATATACACATTTTTCAAACCTGCAAAATAATATCATTTAACAAAAAAGAGCCTCTAAACCACTAGAGCCTCTTTCTCATCTAATATCTTCTTTTCAAAACTACGATAGTTAAAGCATAAGAACAAAGTACTCCTGCTAATAAAAATGCATTTGCTAATTTATACTGTTCGCCTGTTAACGAATATAGATTCCCAATTAAAAAGATAACTAAAAAATCACTTCTAAGGTTTTTGTTTGCCTCGCTTCTTATTCACGTAATCCTTTAATAAACGTTTCCAACAATACATGTAAACTTGTATCTAAATCTAATGGCAGACCAAATCCGCCCTGCTGTTCAATCGACGCAAATCCATGACAAATACTTCTGAATCCGCGTGTCGCATGAAGTGCATTCTCTCCTTCTAAATCGTACTGTTGTAAGACCTGAAGACAAAGCTTTACAATTCCGTCACCTGCTTTTCTTACTTCTTCATCTCGTAAAAAAGTTGCTTCATACAGTCCAGGATGTTTACGTACGAATGCTACATACGCTTCTCCTAAAGCATGAATTGCTTCATCCATATGTTTATCCTCGGCCGCTTCTTCCAGCTTGTTATGCAGCTGTCGTATTCCGTAAATACCAAGATGTTTACGTACATCTTGTAACCCTTTTACATGATTATATAGTGAGGGAGAACGTATCCCTAACCTTTGCGCTAATGAAGCTAACGTTACTTCTTGTATTCCATTTGCATCTGCTATTTCTGCTGCTGTTTCTACAATTTTTTGTAATGTAAGTCCGATTCTGGGTGACATAAATTAACCCTCTTTCCTACTTTCTATATTCCGCTTCGCTTCTTTAATAGCAAGCTCTATGAAAGCCCCTGGATCGTTTATCATTTTTCCATGTCCTGCCGCAAGCAAGGAAGGCTCATATTCTCTTAACTTCTCTGCACTTTGTAATGATATGTCTTTGCTCCACGTTGCCATCGCCGGAAACGGAAACCAAAATTTCATTTGTCCTGAAACAGCCATACCTCCTCTTGTTTGAAATGCATCCCCAACAATAAGAGCTTTATTTCGTATATCAAGAAACGACATGGATCCTGGCGTATGTCCCGGTGTCATAATCGCAAGAAGCGATCCCACTCGGTCGCCATCTTCTAATAAAACATCAGGTGCCGTTTTCACCTTTTTAGGTACACCGCCTTTTATTGGCGTATTTGGTTCATCCTTTTGTAACGTCGTATCGCCTTCTAACAGCTTTGCGTCCCGCTTAGAAATATAGACTGGAACATTAGGCAGTACTTCCTTTAATGCGTCTAATGCACCGATGTGATCATCATGCGCATGTGTTAATACAATATTCGTAATTGGTTTCCCTATTTTTTCAGCCGCCTGTAAAATTCCTTTTGCGCTATATGGCAAAGCCGCATCAATTAAAGTTAAACCATCTTCTTCCTCGACAAAGTAACAATTCACAGGAAACACTCTTGGCAAAAATGACAATTGATATACCGTTTTTTCATGTATCACTCTCATATTTCCAGCTCCCTTTTCACAAAACTAATACTATTAGTTTTATTATACTAATGGCATTAGTTTTATGTCACTAAAAATTTCATTTTTTCAAAAAAAAAAAAAAAAAGAACAGTAGTCGTATAAACGACTACCGTTCTTTAAAGGTATTAAACTGTGTAACGCTCATCTTCTAAAATTTTCGCAGCAATTTCACGTTTCTTCGGAATTACGTTAAGTGGTGTGTGGCGAGTTAATTTACGTAATGATGATAACATCATGCGCAGCATGTCGCCGTTTTCAACTGCAATAAGTGTTTCTTTCGCATCTGCTTCGATTTCGTTGAATGCTTCTTGGCAGAATACCTCAGTGTATAACACTTTTTGTTTATTCTTTTCAAGACCAGTTGTTTTAATTGCTTTTTCTGTACGAAGAACAGCTGACTCCATTGCGTATAGATTGCTTACGATGTCAGCGATATTCACAAGGATTTCTTGCTCTTTATCTAATGCTTTACCATATTTTTGAGCAGCTAATCCAGCTACCATTAAGCCGATTTTCTTCGCATTAGTTACTAAATATTTTTGAAGTGCTAATGGCTCATCGCCTACTTCTTCTGGCATCATCATCATTAACTCTTCTTGTAATTTTTGTGCTTTTTGAAGAAGTGGTAATTCACCTTTCATCGCTTTACGTAAGAACGTACCTGGTACGATTAGGCGGTTAATTTCGTTTGTCCCTTCGAAAATACGGTTAATACGAGAATCGCGGTACATTCTTTCAATCTCGTACTCTGCCATAAATCCGTAACCACCGTGAATTTGAACACCTTCATCTACTGTATAATCTAGTACTTCAGAACCGAATACTTTATTTAAAGAGCACTCGATTGCATATTCAGCGATAGAAGCTGCTACTGCTTTACCATCTTTTACTTCTTCTTCAGATAATGTGCTCATGCGGCTTTCGAATAACCCTACTGTACGGTATACAGAGCTTTCAGCTGCATATGTTTTTGCTGCCATATTCGCAAGTTTCTCTTGAATTAATGGGAAGCGAGCGATTGGTTGTTTGAACTGTTGACGTTGGTTTGCATATTGTGCTGAAATTTCTACTGCACGTTTCGCAGATCCAACTGTACCAACACCTAATTTATAACGGCCGATATTTAAAATGTTGAACGCGATAATATGACCTTTACCGATTTCACCAAGTAAATTTTCTTTCGGTACTAATGCATCTTCTAAAATTAACGTACGAGTTGAAGAACATTTAATACCCATTTTCTTCTCTTCTGGACTTGTAGATACACCAGCATATTCTTTTTCTACGATAAATGCCGAGAAGTGCTCACCATCTATTTTTGCGTACACGATAAATACGTCAGCGAATGCAGAGTTTGTAATCCACTGTTTTTCACCATTTAATACGTAATGTGTACCTTCTGCATTTAAACGTGCAGTTGTTTTTGCACCTAATGCGTCAGATCCTGAACCTGGCTCAGTTAATGCGTATGCAGCTAATTTTTCACCAGTTGCAAGTAATGGTAAATACTTTTTCTTTTGCTCTTCGTTACCGAATAATACGATTGGTAACGATCCGATACCTACGTGAGCACCGTGAGTAATTGCAAAACCACCAGCGCGCGAGAATTTCTCTGCGATTAACGCTGAGCTTACTTTATCAAGTCCAATTCCGCCGTACTCTTCTGGTACGTCAGCGCCTAATAAACCAAGTTCCCCAGCTTCTTTTAAAAGACGAACAGAACGATCAAACTCATGTTGCTCTAAATATTCAAGCTCTGGAAGAACTTCATTTACGATAAAGTCCTCTGTCGTTTTTGCAATCATTTTATGCTCAGATGAAAAATCTTCTGGCGTAAACACTTGATCAATCGTAATCTCATCTACTAAAAAGCTACCGCCTTTAACCGCATTTCCTACTGTTTTTTCCATGAAAATTTCCTCCTTCATATTTTCATAAGCCGCTTCTCTCATTTTGAAAGAAGCTGGCTCTCCCGTTTATTTTTTATAAATCTTTGTTGCTTCCATTCTTTGCATTGGCAGCGTCTCGTTCTGAGCAAGCCACCTGCACTTTTTATAATCCAGTTCCAGCGGCTAGAATGTTCGGTGGCTTCGCTTCTTCCTGCGAGGCAAAAAGCGCCTCTACGTCTGAAGCTCCATCCCCCTCACATTCTGAGCGAGCCGCTTCCACTTTTTTTTATAGTAATTCAAACACTCCCGCTGCTCCCATTCCGCCGCCGATACACATTGTTACGATACCGAATTGTTCGTTGCGGCGTTTCATTTCGTGAATAAGAGATAGCGTTAGTTTTGCTCCTGTACAGCCAAGTGGATGTCCAAGTGCGATTGCACCACCGTTTACGTTTACTTTTTCTTCATCTAATCCAAGTTCACGAATAACTTGGATGGATTGAGAAGCGAATGCCTCATTTAACTCGAATAAGCCGATATCCGATAGTTCTAAGCCAGCTAGTTTTAAAGCTTTTGGAATGGCAGCAATTGGGCCGATTCCCATTACTTCTGGCGGTACGCCAGCTACTGCAAATGAACGGAATTTCGCAAGTGGCTTCATACCATCGCTCACTGCTTTTTCACGGTCCATTAATAGTACAGATGCTGCACCGTCACTCATTTGTGAAGAGTTACCTGCTGTTACAGAACCGCGAACGTTAAATGCTGGACGTAATTTACCTAAAATGTCTAGTGTCGTCTCTGCTCTTACACCTTCGTCTTGTGCGAAAATGATTGTTTCTTCTTGCAGTTTGTTATTCGATCCAACAGTACGTAATGTTACATCTACAGATACTGTTTCATCAGCAAAGTTACCTGCAGCTAATGCTTTCGCAGCACGTTGATGACTTCTTACTGCAAATGCATCTTGCTCTTCACGAGAAATTCCATATTTCACAGCAACTTGCTCTGCTGTATGTCCCATACCCATATAATATTCTGGAGCTGCTTCTACAAGGCGACTATTAGGACGAACAACGTGTCCCATCATTGGAACTAAACTCATTGATTCCGCTCCGCCTGATAATACCGCTTCCGAGTGACCAAGCATAATGCGCTCTGCTCCGTAAGCGATACTTTGTAAACCTGAAGAACAGTAACGGTTAATTGTAATGGCTGGAACATCGTAAGAAAGTCCTGCTAATCCGCCTATATTACGAGCCATATTTAAACCTTGCTCTGCTTCTGGCATCGCACAACCGAAAATTAAATCATCGATTGGCCCTTCATAATTCGCACGCTTTAACGTTTCTTTTACTACTAACGCCCCTAGATCGTCAGGACGAACTGTTTTTAATGAACCCCTCTTTGCTTTTCCAATTGGTGTTCTTGCTCCCGCAACAATGACAGCTTCTCTCATGAACGATATCTCCCCTCGTTATTAGTTACGTAATGGCTTTCCTTTTACAAGCATGTGCTGCATTCTTGCTTGTGATTTCATCTCACTTACTAAGCTAATAAATGCTTCACGTTCTACATCTAATAAATACTGCTCATCAACTTCTGTTCCGTACGGCACTTTTCCGCCTGCGATGACATATGCAAGTTTCTTCGCAATATGAAGGTCGTACTCTGAAATGTAACCAGATAAATGCATTGCTTCTGCACCAAGTGCAAGAGTTGCATATCCTGTTTCACCAACAACCGGTATTTTTTTGCGGATCGGCGCTTTATAACCAGCTTCATATAAAGCAAGTGCTTTCTGTTTCGCATCGTATAGTAAGTGATCACCATTCACACTAATACCGTCTTTATCACCTAAGAAGTTATGAGAAACCGCTTCTTGTCCTGAAGTTGAAACTTTCGCCATTGCGACTGTTTCGAACACTTTATTTGCAACTTTTTGCAGATCAAACTCTACGCCGTTTGCCATTTTATTTAAGTGTTTAATGTATAGCTCTTTATTACCGCCTCCGCCAGGGATTAAGCCAACACCAACTTCTACTAAGCCCATATACGTTTCACTAGAAGCTTGAATGCTCGCTGCTGGTAAACATACTTCTGTACCTCCGCCAAGCGTCATACCGTATGGTGCTGCTACAACTGGCTTAGAAGAGTACTTAATTTTCGTCATTGCATCTTGGAAGTTTTTCACAACCCACTCAATTTCAAAGTAGTTGTCATCTTGTGCTTCCATTAAGATCATTGCTAGGTTCGCACCAACGCAGAAGTTCTTCGATTGGTTACCGATAACAAGACCTTTATAATTCTTTTCTACTTCATCAACAGCGTAGTTAATCATTTGCGTAATATCCATACCGATTGCATTGCTCTTCGAATGGAATTCTAAACAAAGGATGCCGTCGCCTAAATCAATTAAGCTCGCTCCGCTATTTTTCTTTAATACGCCATTTTTCGCTTTTAATTGCTTAAGAGAAATCGCCTTTTTATTACGTTCGATTAGCTTATATTCGCCATTATCGTAATAGTAGCTATCGCCGTTATCATGTTTATAGAAAGTAGTGAAACCTTTCTCTAACATTTCTTTCACCCAAGCCGGAACAACTGCGCCGTTTTCTTCCATCTTTTGAACAGACTTTTCAACGCCAATTGCATCCCAAACTTCAAATGGTCCTTGTTCCCAGCCAAAGCCCCACTTCATCGCTTGGTCAATTGCAACGATATCGTCAGCAATTTCTTTATGAAGTTTTGCAGAGTATAAAAGAGTTGGTGTAATGATGTTCCATAACAACTCTCCTGCGCGGTCTTTCGCATATACAAGCGCTTTCAATTTATTCGATAAACCTTTTTCTTGTTTACTTAACTCGATAGAAGCAGCTTTTAATTTTTTGCGAGCTTCGTACTCCATCGTTTCAGGATTTAATTCTAAAATTTCTTTTCCTTGCTTTAAGAAGAAGCCTTGACCTGTTTTGCTTCCCAGCCATTTTTTATCAAGCATGTCATGCATGAAAGCTGGTACTTTAAATACATCACGCTCTTCTTCTTGTACGTTTTCATATACGTTATTTGCAACGTGTACGAATGTATCTAAACCGACAACATCTAATGTACGGAACGTTGCGCTCTTCGGACGACCAATAAGTGGGCCTGTTACAGAATCAACTTCCCCAATGCTATAGCCGCGTTTTACCATCTCTTGAAGAGTTACTAATAAACCGTACGTACCGATGCGGTTTCCAATAAAGTTTGGTGTGTCTTTTGCGATAACAACGCCTTTTCCAAGAACGTCTTCGCCAAATAGTTTCATGAAGCTTAATACTTGTGGATCAGTTTCTTTCGTCGGTATTACCTCTAGAAGTTTTAAATATCGTGGTGGGTTAAAAAAGTGTGTGCCTAAGAAGTGTTTCTGGAAGTCGTCTGAACGACCTTCTGCCATTTTTTCAACTGAAATGCCTGACGTATTCGAGCTTACAATAGAACCTGGTTTACGAACAGCATCTACTTTTTCAAATAGTGTCTTTTTAACATCTAAGTTCTCAACTACTACTTCAATAATCCAATCTACATCGGCAAGACGCTCAAGATCATCTTCTAAGTTACCTGCTTCAATCAGTGCTAGATTTCCTTTCACTGTCAGAGGAGCTGGTTTTTGCTTTAATAGTTTTTGCAATGCTGTATTACTAAAACGATTTCTCACACTTTTATGTTCTAATGTAAGTCCCTTCGCTTCCTCTTCTTTCGTAAGCGCAGGTGGTACAATATCAAGCAATAATGTCGGAATACCAATATTAGCTAAGTGTGCCGCAATCCCCGAACCCATTACGCCTGAACCTAGAACAGCAGCCTTTTTAATTTGGAACATCCAATTCTCCCCCTATTCTTGAATGAATGCTCATTCAATTTTTCGACATAAGTCGCAATCAATGAGTGAGCCTCTACTAATAAATATATGATACAGTTTGAATTTTCGCAATATATTTATTGATAAAATTTTCTGAAATAAATATATTTCTTTCATTTGGCTATGCTATATATGTATTTTCTTCACTCAAATACACTTTCCCTTTTTATAATCTGACGAAACTGGAGGAATATATATGGCAAAACTTAAGAAGAACCCTTCAAAGGCTGGAATTAGTGCAGCAAGTGTGACAGGAAACGCTGGTCCAACTGATCGAGGCGTAGAAAAAGGACGTCAAGGTAATAACCAGCAATATAAGAAGCATAATATGGGCGAAAAATAACGCTATATTTTTGGGCAGAGAACGTGGCATAATGGGTAATGGCTGCTTTTTCTGCCCAATTTATTTGTAACAAATGAGGGAATTATATTGAAAAGAACATTAGTTATGATTGTAATGATTGCAACATTATTTACAGGGATGATTTTCTTCTCTTATGCACAAAGACAACAAACTGTAAGAGCCGATCAACCTAGTATTACTGGGCAATACGGAATTACAATCGATGCAGACACAGGTGAAATTTTGTATGGAAAACGGGAAGATGAACGCTCTTATCCGGCTAGTATAGCCAAAATGATGACAACCCTTCTCCTACTAGAGAATGTAAAAGAAGATGAAGAAATTACAGTTACAGAAAACGCGATTAAAACAGAAAGTCAAAGTAAGAAAATTAAGCTTCGTGCTGGGGAAAAATTAAAGCGTGATGAGGCATTAAAACTTATGCTTATCATTAGTGCAGACCCAATAGCCGAGTCAATTGCAGAACATATCGCAGGATCAAAAAATGAATTTGTGAAAATGATGAATGCTAGAGCGAAGGAACTTGGTACAAAACATGCGACTTTCAAAAACGCAAGTGGTGCTGATGCACTAGGAAACAAAGTATCACCATATGACATTGCTATGATTACGAAAGAAGCATTAAAGTATCCAGTTGTTTTAGAACATATGAATTCAACACGTACAACTCTACATACTTCAGAACGCTCTCCCAAAATCGCAAACTATGGACGAGAAGAACTATATGACGATCCATATGCAATTGGAAGTAAAAGCGGTCTATCAGCACTCGGAAAATATACAGTCGTAACAGTGGATGAAAAAGACGGTAAACGCGTCATTAATGTTGTATTATCTTCTACTCGCGCGCAACTATATCCTGATACGAAGAAAATGGCACATTACGCATTTCAGCAATTAAAATAACCAAGGAGTATTTTCTCCTTGGTTATTTTTTAACCATACCTTTTAACACGAACGCAACGTTTGCTGGGCGCTCTGCTAGACGACGCATGAAGTAGCCATACCAGTCGTTTCCATAAGGTACATAAACACGCATTTTGTAACCTTCTTTTACTAGCTCAAGTTGACGCTCATTACGAATACCATATAACATCTGGAATTCAAATTGGTCTCTTGGGATGTTGTGTTCTTCGGCAAGTTTTTTCGTATATTCAATAATCGCTTCGTCATGTGAAGCAATTGCAGTATAATTTCCATTTAATAAGTGCATTTTAATAATTTTTTTATAGTTATCATCTACATCTTTCTTATCCGGGAACGCTACCTCTTCAGGTTCTTTATAAGCTCCTTTTACAAGACGTAAATTAGGACTATAAGCATTTAATTCTTCCATATCTTTTTCTGTACGATACAGGTAAGCTTGAATAACAGTACCAATATTATCGTATTCAGACTTTAACTGCTTAAAGATATCAATCGTCTTCCCGCAGCGTGTATAATCTTCCATATCAATTGTAACAAACACACCATTTTCTTGTGCAGCTTCCAAAATACGGCGCATATTGTTCATTACGATTTCATCAGAGATATCTAATCCCATAGAAGTCATCTTTAAAGAAAGCTGCGAATCCAAACCTTCTCTTCCAATTGCACGGATCGCTTCAATCGATTGGTTAGCCATTTCATTTGCTTCCGCTTCATTATCAACGAATTCCCCTAAATAATCGATTGTTACACAAAGACCTTGCTTGTTCAATTGTTTAATAGCTGCTGTCGCTAATTCAATCGTCTCCCCTGCGACAAAGCGACCTGCTCCAAAACGTAAACCGTACTTTTTAGCCAGTTTTGTTAGCGCTTTATTTTTAGATAAGAAAAGAAACGAATTTCGCATTAATTGTTCCATGTAATTCACCCCTATGACTTAATTTATCTGTTTTTTACCCCTCTTCAAAATTATATCATTGTTTAAAATTATTGGATACAAATAATTATTTAGATAATTTATAAAATACTATAAAAACATTTAAAACCCTATATTCTCGCTTCTTAATATGAAGGGAATATTTTTCGACATTTAGAAAAATAGAGTTTAATAGGCACAAAATAAGCATGTCGAAAATATTCGACATGCTTATAAAACCCTTTATATTCCATGTAAATTATATAAAGATATTATTAAAGAAAACTTGAGGTAACATTCACCTCAAGTTTTCTCACTGCTCATTTCTCTTCTCTTCATTCATTTTTTTAATATCCGTAATTAGCTTCACCATCTCTTCTTTCGCATCTGGATACGTCTCATTCCAGTGCTTTACTAAAGCCGGCATCGTCTTAGCTATGTAAGAATACAGTGCCCACTTCTGTACCTGTTCTTTTCTCTCTTCATTGCTCTCTCCGAGTAATAGTTCCGTGTATTTCTCTAACAACCCGTCAAATTGTTCGTTAAACTTTTCACTCATCTTATCTACCTCCTATATGAAAAAAGCAGCGAAGATCGCTGCTTTTCCTTATAACTTTGATCGAACAGAGTTTAATTTCTTCTCCATTGTGCTTACTTTATCACGGCGATCATCGATACGAATTGTTGTTGCAACGCGCTGTGCACCTTTCGTATATGGAACTTCATGCATTTGTTGAATTACTTCTAGAATGACAGGAAGATCTCCTTCAATAATTGTATTCATTGGTGTTAATTGATACTTCACACGATCTGCATTTTTCTCAAGCACCTTTTGTACTTCTGCTACATATTCACTAACACTTGGATTACCTGTTCCTACTGGAATAATCGATACGTCAACAATTGCCATAGTAGTTTTCCTCCTATAATTGCTTCTTATATATCCATTATCTATTTTACCGAAATACGCATCATTTTACTAATTTGTTATTCCTCTATTTTAAATTGCTCAACCAATCTTTCTAAGTCTCTCATATGCTCCGTCAAGCTTTCCATCGTATGAGCTACCTTTTCTAGATGATTCACTTGTGATTCAGTTGCAGCATTTACTTCTTCCGAAACAGCTGCACTTTCTTGACTCGTACCAGCAATTGTATGCATTACCGCTGTAATTTCTCCTTGTTCGTGACCAATGTTATGTACCTCTTCTACAATTTGTTCCACTGAAGTACTAATCGTATTGACAACTGACATAATTGTACGGAACTCCGCCTCTGCTTCTGTCGTAACATTATTTTGTATATCCGCAATATCTTTTAATTTACTTACAACTTCTACAACTCGCCTTACCTCTACTTGTACATCACCAATCATCGTCGCAATTTCTACTGTTGCTTCTTTTGATTGTTCCGCTAATTTCCGAACCTCTTCAGCAACGACAGCAAAGCCTTTACCTTGTTCACCCGCACGTGCCGCCTCGATTGAAGCATTTAAAGCAAGTAAATTGGTTTGATCCGAAATACCTTTTATAAGCTCTACTACATTTTGAATCGATCCAACTCTTTGCTCTAACTTACCAGATGCTTCTTCTGTGTGAACAACAATCGAAGATGATTGGCCCCTTGTACGAACTAAATTACGCATCGTATTTAAGCCTTGCTTAGATGCCTCTTCAGCTTTGCCAGCCACGTCTTTTATGTCACCGACTGAATTATTCATTTGTTCCACTGACTGCGCCATATTCTCGAGCTGCTCTGAAACTTCATCTACACTATTAGCAAGCGTAGAAGCTCCTCCGCTCACATCATCCATTGCACCTGACACTTCTCTACTAGCGGCTACAGTTTCATTCGTTAAATAATGTAGATTGCTCGTTGATTGTTGCACTGTTGATACACTATTTTTAATTTTACTTACCATTTCATTCATTTGCTCAACCATATGATTAAAATGGTTCGTCAGTTCTCCAACTTCATCCTTACTTGTCACTTTCATTTGCAATGTCAAATCACCTTCTGCTACTTTTTGAACGTGATTCGTTAATAGTTGCAGCGGTCTTGCTAATCTTCTTGAGAACAAGTATGAAGCTGCGATTCCAACTAATAAGCTAATACATGCCATTATAATGACTGTATTTCTCGTACTATTTAATAGCCCATCAATCGTTTCTTTCGGGTAAAAAATTCCTATCTTCCATTTCATCAAATCAAATGACTGACTATATGCAACTACATCTTCACCTTTTAATGTAGTGACAGCATATTTTGTTACATCTTTATTTAAACTCTTCACAAGTGGCTCTTTCGAAACATCTTTCCCGACTTTCTCTGGGTAAACAAGAGCCATATTTTTATCATTTATAATAAACATTTCTCCGCCATTATTGTATTGAATATTATGAAGTAACTTCTGAATTGTTCCGAGCGATACATCCATTGCAACAACACCTATTACAGATCCATCTTGAGCTGTAATTGCCTTAGAAACCCCCACACTTAGCTTACCTGTAGCAATTTCATACATAGGTTGTCCCCAGTGAACCTTCTTCACATCAGCTTCTGAGTCTTTATACCAAGGTCTTGTCGTTGGATCATAACCTTCTGGCACTTGTCCACCTTCAGCAAGATTGGCACTTAATGTTTTTTTATCTTTCGTACCAATATATAAGTCTAAAATGCCAGGATGATTCTTTTTATACTCCGAAAACTCTTTCGTCAAAAAAGCTTCCTCTTCTGGAGTAACTCCGTCTTGAAGCATATTACGAACCATCTCACTGTTCGCATAATACCCCATATCTTCATCCGTTCTTTGAACAAATGTTGTAAGTTGCTCTGTCACAAGATCCATCGTATTTTGAGAATACTGGTCTAAGGAGCGCACTTCCTTCTCTTTCTGTAATTCATACATAGCTGTACCCAATATTACGAACATCATAGAAATAAGTACCGAAAATACTACCGCAATTTTTAAACGTAAACTTCTTAACATATCCCCCAAAGCATCCCCTTCGCATTGAATTTAAATCTTATTAATCATTATATTAAGTATAATAGATAAAATTAAAAAATTGAAACTAATTCTCACCTCAATCTGAGTAGAAAACCTACTACTACTTGTGCAAAAACAAATAGTTCATTATCCTTAAACTATATAATCTCATTCGTTCGGAGGGAACTATGTTACAAAAATTCGGTTTCTCACAATATGAAAGCCAAGCTTACGAAGTTGTCGTATCAAGCAACGAGCCATTAGATGCTACAACGATTGTGAAGCATTCTGGCGTTCCAAAAGCCAAAATATATGAAGTGCTTGCACGCCTAATCGATAAAGGAATGGTAATGGATTCCGTTTCAGAGAAGAAGAAGATGTATACAGCATTACCACTCAAGCTAGCAATTGAAAAGTTAACGACAGAATTTCAATCCAATATTAAAGAATTAGAGACAACTATATCGAAAAAATCATTTACAGATGATCGTGTATGGAGCTTAAAAATGCAATCTTCTATTCGCGTTCAAAGTAAAGAACTCATCGAAAATGCAAAAGAATCGATCCGCATTTCAGCTTGGAACGATACTCTTTTAGAATATCTTCCGTTATTAGAAGAAAAGGCAAAACAAGGGGTCAAAACCGAGTCCCTTATCGTCGGAAACGTAGAAACAGACTTAGAAAACATGCATTTTCTAATCCCAGCTGAAGAGCCTAACGCGCTAGAGCGCTACTTACTACTCATCGTTGACGACCGTGAAATTTTATTTGCTGGTGTAGAGCAAGAGTCATGGCAAGCAATGAAAACAATGTCACAACCTTTCGTGAAGTTCTTTACAGAATTTTTCTATCATGACGTTGCACTTGCGAAGATTACCCAGAAACACCATGATCTCTTTATGGAAGATGAGGAAATTAAGAGTTTGTTGATGAAGTTGAGATACTAAAAAAACGCCTCTATTACAAGGCGTTTTTTTCTACATTTCTTTTCTATTTTTCATCCTTAACACATAAGCACCCGCAATAATAAAACCAATTCCTAAAACGAATAAAGCGGTAAATTCATTGCCGACGCCGCCAGTAGCTGGTAAACGCACTTCATTATGAGTATTTGGTTGTTGCATTGGCTTCACATCAGTGGCAGGTTTCACTTCTTCATTCGGTGTTGGCTTATTTGGCTTAGAAGGAAGCGATGCCTTTTCTTCTTTCTTATTTTTCACAATATGTTTAATAATTTCTCCATCCTTTTTTATTTCAAATGCGAATGTCTCTTCATTTATTACATATCCATTCGGCGCTATTGTTTCTTTATACGTGTACTTTCCGTATGGTAATTTGAATTTCGCTATACCTTTTTCATCCGTTTTCCCTTTTACTACTTCTTTTCCTTGTTCGTTGTAGATTGTAAATTCTGTATTTGGCAGTTTCGTATTCCCATCTGCTACATCTACTTTCGTTATTTCTAACTCACCTTCTACCTTCTTATCTTGAACGATATGTTTAATAATTTCTCCATTCTCTTTTATTTCAAATGCGAACGTCTCTTCATTTATTACATATCCATTCGGCGCTATTGTTTCTTTATACGTGTATTTTCCGTATGGTAGTTTAAATTTCGCTACACCTTTTTCATCCGTTTTTCCTTTTACTACTTCTTTTCCCTGTTCGTTGTAGATTGTAAATTCTGCATTTGGCAGTTTCGTATTCCCATCTGCTACATCTACTTTCGTTATTTCTAACTCACCTTCCACCTTCTTATCTTGAACGATATGTTTAATAATTTCTCCATTCTCTTTTATTTCAAATGCGAACGTCTCTTCATTTAT
>NZ_JBBBBL010000009.1:101041-254022 GCF_037120585.1 Bacillus sp. CCNWLW194
TACATATCCATTCGGTGCTATCGTTTCTTTATACGTGTACTTTCCGTATGGTAGTTTAAATTTCGCTACACCTTTTTCATCCGTTTTTCCTTTTACTACTTCTTTCCCTTGTTCGTTGTAGATTGTAAATTCTGTGTTCGGCAGTTTCGTATTCCCATCCGCTACATCTACTTTCGTTATTTCTAATTCACCTTTTATATTTTCATTTTTCAACTCTAATACAGCAGTTTCACCAGTTTTCACTTCAATTTTTTTAACACTTCCGTCTAACACATATCCAGCTGGCGCTTGAATTTCTTTGACGCTATATATACCGATTGGAAGATTACCTAACTCCGCAACCCCCTTATCATTAGTCGTAACATTTTGTTTAAAGTTTTCATTAGAAACTTCAAACACCGCTCCTTTTAATAATTCCTTTTTTTCTCCTAATTTCATAATCTTTAAAGAGCCTACTGATTCCCAATTTACAACTAAATCTGTACTGATTTTCTCACTATTTCTTTGTAACAATACCGTTGTATTTTGAACCTTTTCTGATCCTTTAAAAGCTATTGCTTGTAAATTTGTTAAAGTAGACTTCACTTTCATTTTAAAATTACCACTACTCGTATCTTTAGGGATTAAGATTCTGAATTTTTCGTTAATTGATAATGTAGTTTTCTCTTCCCCTTGTTCATTTACAATTCGAATCCCTTTAGGAGCACCTTCAGGAAGAATTGTATAAGAGCCAGAAACTGAATTCGTTTGAATCGCATAAAATCCTGTTTCTAAATACTCTCCTTTTTGTGTAGCAGTTTGTGTGTCTACAGGATTAACTTTAAAGAATACATCTTGTGATCCAGTTTCTTTTTTTGAAGCCTCTACTAAACGCTTCATAAGATTATGTACTCGTTCATTTTTTGCAACTAAATCTTCTTCCGTTAATTCATTCGCTGCAATCCATACTGCTAATTGTGTAGCATAATGCGCTTCTTCCGTTGTCGCTACACCTAATTCAGATGGACTTTTTTGAGGATATCCATTTAATAAAATACGATATACGGCATCAGATGTTTTCCCCATCTCAGGCAAATCATCCCCATTGGGTGAACGTAAATCAGGCGTTAAACAATACCCAATACTACCCGAAGCCGTTTTAATTATTTCGGTCTTTATGTCACGCTGTTTCGAATTACTATAGCTCCAATCCATCTTATATGTTTCTCTGTTCATTACTTCTGCCTTTACTTGTGGCATTGCAATTCCTAATAAAATAATAAGAGCACTTAAAAAACTAAACCATTTTCCTACCATCTTTCGTTTCATTCTCTCCACCACCATATATAAATTTCTACATGAAGCAATCTTACTGTTTCATTGTACTTATAGTGAAAAAAAGAGAATAGGTGGTTTTTTTGTAGTATCTTGTCGAATTGTTGAGAAAGTTCCAAAGTAATAAGCAACTTTAAAATTATTTGTTCTCATGCTGCTATTGACAAATGAATATCACATGTTTTACATTTTCAAAAATAATAATAAGGCACTTTATAAGTGCCTTCTTAACTTACGAGAAACAAATTTCAAACGAATACATATTACTTATCTTTTTCCTCTATCTCCATCAAAAGTTCAATGATTTTCTCATTCTGCTCCACTTGTTTCTCTGAATTTTGATAGATGAAACGAACCCATCTAAGTGCAAGAATAATAAGAAACAACGGAAGCATTGAAATTAGAAGACCAATAATTGAAAAATTCGTATACATACCCATCACCTCGCTACATACAAATTCTCCACCTTTTCACTAAAACCTTCCATTTTTTACAAATAAAAAAGAACCTATCAAACGATAGATTCTTCCTTCGCAAACTGAGTAGAACGTCCTCTCGTAATCGAAAAAATTGCACAAAGCAGCGCTAATATAATAAAGCCGCCACCTACCCAAGCATTGTATATAACAGATGATTTTTCAATAACAACTCCACCTACTGTTGAACCGAGTGCGATCCCTAAGTGAAGAGCAGAGTTATTTAAACTTTGCTGAATACCAGCTGATTCTGGTGCAATTTCAATTAAATAATTTTGTTGTGCTGGCGAAATAGCCCAGCTCAGCATACTCCAAAGTCCCATCATAATAATGAAAAGCGGGAATGAGAATGTCATTAATGGCAATAGGAAGATCGCACATGCAAATACGATAATGATGGAAATAATACTTTTCTTCGATCCCCATTTATCAGCAAGAAAGCCCCCTAGGCCACCTCCAAGTACCGCCGCAATTCCGAAAATGAAGTAAAATACACTAATCCAATTCGCTTCCACATGCATCACATCTTTTAAAAATGGTGTTAAATATGCATATAGCGTTAAATGACCCGTTAAAAATAAAAATGATGTTAACTGTGCACTGACAATTTTCTTATCTTTTAACGTAGCAATTTGCTCTCTTATCGATAACACTGATGTCGGTGGTACTTTCGTTAAGAATAATGAAATACAAGAAATTTCCATAACTGTTAAGATCGAAATGAGTACAAATGGTGCACGCCATCCATATGCATTTCCGAGTACAAGACCAAGCGGTACTCCAAGTACGAGCGATCCACTGATCCCCATAAAAATGATTCCAATTGCTCGCGCACGAAAATGCGGTTCTACAACGCTAGAAGCAAGTGTTACTGACAGTGCAATAATAAGCGAACCACTCGCTGCACAAACAACCCTTGAGAACATTAACATTCCATAATTCACGCTAAATGCTGAAATGATATTTCCGATTAAGAAAATTGATAATGCCCCAACATATAATCTTTTTCTCTCAAACTTCCCTGTTAACGCTAATAAAACCGGACCTGATAAAGCAAATACTACTGAAAATATTGTTATAAGCTGACCAGCTGCACTAATAGATACTCCTAAATCATTGGCAACTAAATCAAGCGTTCCTCCTATAATTAGCTCAACCGTTCCGACTACGAAAGCCGCGATAGCTAAAATGTACACACGAAAATTCAAGTCTTTCCCCACGCTTTCTATTTTGGTTACTACGACTATAGTAACCAAAATAGAAATTGAATACAAGTACAATTTTTTTACAGTAAAAAAGGTAGGCGTATTATACGCCTACCCTTCAATCATGACACTTCATTTTTATTCTTCTTATTTAAATACCAATATACCGGAAGTCCAGTAAATACCATTCCAATGGATAAGAAACAACTTACCGGATCATTAATAATCGCACTACCAATTACAAAGAACGAACCTAAAATCGCGACGATTGGTACGATTGGGAATAACGGTACACTGTATGCACGCTCTTTATTCTTATTACGTTTTCTTAAAATGAAGACACCAATAAACGTCATTACATAGAAAATATAAATAATGAATACGGAAATCTCAGATAGCTTATTCGGATCACTAATAATCATTAAAATAATTCCTAAAATGATTTCAACAGTAATCGCATTTGCTGGTGTTTTAAATCTTGGACTTTCCTTTGCAATAAACTTAGCAAATGGGAGTTGTCCACGTTCTGCCATCGACATCGGGATACGTGGGAACGTTAAAATCTTTCCATTTAAACAACCGAAAATAGAAACGATAATACCGATACTAATAATTTTCCCACCATATTCTCCAAGTAGCATGCCCGCAGCTGTCGCTGTTGCATTTTCTCCAAGTTCTACAATTTGCGTTGCTGGTAATACATTTAATAAAGCTAAGTTAATTAACACGTAAGCAGCCGTTACAATTAAAATCCCAACTGTCATTGCTTTCGGTAATAACTTTGTTGGATTCTTCATTTCTCCGCCAATCGAAGCGAGTAAAATCCAGCCGTCATAAGCAAATAACGTTGCTAAAATTGCCATCCCGATACTTTGATTTTCTGATATCGGTACAACTACGTTAAAGATATCGCTATTTCCTTTCCAAAAACCTAACACAACAATTAATACGATTGGAATCATCTTCCCAATTGTCGTAACCGTTTGGACGATACCTCCGTATTTTGTTCCCATACTATTTACAACGCCAAGGAACACAACTGTTCCAATTGCGATTGGTAAATTCCATACTTTATCTAAATAGAAAAAATTAATCATTAAAGAACTAAAGTACAACCCTAATGTTCCAATAATAGCTGGTCCATACACAATCGTTTGCATCCAGCCTGATAAATATCCCCAAAAACTTCCGTAAATCTCCTCTAAATACGTATACAACCCACCATTTTTCGGGATTTGCGCTCCAATTTCAGCTACTGTTAAACCACTCGCTAACGTCAACAGACCACCAATTACCCAAGCAAGAATGGCCATATTAGAACTCCCTGAGTAATCTAATACGCTCCCTGGTTTCATAAACACACCAGATCCAATAATCGTTCCTACTACGATAGAAAGTGCTACCGTTAAACCAATTTTGTTTTTCTCATCATGATGCATGCTGCGTATCCTCCTTCCAATCCTAGTGTGATGCAAAAATGAAATAAAAAAACACTCCTCCCTAAAAAAGGGACGAGTGCTGTATTCGTGGTTCCACCCTTGTTTCAATTCGTAAAGTAACACACTTCACCAATTTCTCAAGTCCAAATAACGGTTTTTGCCGGCAAGCAATTACTAGATGTTCGTTCACTGCTGCAGTTCAGAGGTGGTAATCCATTTTTCCGTATTAGGAAGCTCACAGCCAAAGGCTTCCCTCTCTGAGAATCGTAAAAAATTGATCGTGTCCTCATCATCACTTCTTGATGTCGAATTTTGTAGTTATTGTTCATTATATTGAATTGTTAGAAAAAATCAATATATTTTTTTATATAACATAGGAAATATTTCTCTTCTTATATTATAACAGAAGCTGTAATATTTCTCTAACTCCCCCGTATCTTTGGAGCAGTGTAGCTGTAAAAATTATATCAGCGATTTTCAAAATATATCGACCACAACTCAAATTATATCAGCGATTTTTCAAATATATCGATTTACCAACAAAAAACGCCAACAGTAAAAGGAGGTCTTTCAAAAGAAAGCCCCCTCACGCCTGTACCTTCCGGTTGCCCACACGAAAGCTACGTAATTCAATTATTTTTCATCTTTTTTCATAAAAAACTTATGGTTCGGTAAATCAACATTCAATGCCTCTAATTGTTTCTTTTCATTGTCTAAAATCGCTTTTGCTTTTGTTTTTGTTGCCTCATCTAATCCTGCAAATATATCTTCATGCTTCTTTTTCTCTGGGAGTTTCACGCCTAACTTCGTTAATTCTTCTTCTGCTTGATCATGCGTTAATTTTCCGGATTTTTCTTGTTCAAAAATTGACTTCACTTTTTCTTTCGTCTGTTCATCTAAATTAGCAAGCATATCTTTACGCTTACCTTTCTCTGGGAATTTCACACCTAGTTTCGTTAATTCCTCTTGCGCTTGTTCACGTGTTAATTTCCCAGACTTCTCTTGCTCTAAAATGGATTTCGCTTTTTCTTTCGTTTGTTCATCTAATCCCGCAAACATTTCTTTGTGTTTACCCTTTTCCGACAACTTTAATCCTAGTTTTGTTAATTCTTCTTTTGCTTGTTCTCTTGTTAATTTACCAGAATTTTCTTGCTCTAAAATCGACTTCGCTTTCTCTTTTGTTGCTTCATCTAATCCCACAAACATTTCTTTACGTTGCTCTTTCTCAGGAAGCTTTACACCAAGTTCCTCTAACTGTTTCTTTGTATCGTTCATAATTGTTTTTACTTTTTGTTTTGTAGCGTCATCTAAATCTTTTTTCACCGTTTTTGTAGCTTGTTCAGTTGCTGGGGTATTCGTTGCCGCGAATGCCGGAATACCGACTCCTCCAATGATTCCGAATGATAAAGCACCTGCAATCGCTAAATATCCAACTGTTTTCTTCTTCATAGGAAATTTCCTCCTTCATTGTTCTAAAGCATGTACACTTCCGTATACAATGCCTATCGTAATGTTGGTTTCTTAAAATTTCCTTAACACCTTAACAAAAAAACACCGCTCATCACGAGCGGTGTTTCTCTATGCATCTTGTAATTGTAACTCTTCACGTTCCATTACTTTTCTTAATACAATTGTTTGCATCATTGTAAATAAGTTACCTGTTATCCAGTACAACACAAGTCCGGATGGCGCCGCAAATCCCATAAATAGAATCATTGCCGGCATCATAATTTGCTGTATTTTTAGCATTTGTACTTGTTCTCCAGGCGTACTATTTGATTGGAAAACTTTCATTTGAATAAATGTCGTTAGCGCTGCAATAATCGGTAATATATGATTAGGATCTGCATGTCCTAAGTTCACCCATAAAAATGAAGATGTGCGAATCTCTTCTGTTCGGCTAATCGCATAATACAAAGCAGAGAAAATCGGCATTTGTATTAATAGTGGCCAGCAACCAGCAAGTGGATTCCAACCGCCTGATTTCATTAGTTCTGACATTTCTTTTTGATACTGTTTTTGTTTTTCAAGGTCTTTGCTTACATCACCGTGTTTTTTCTTTAGCTTCTGTAATTCAGGTTGCATTTTTTTCATTTTCGCTTGGCCACGATATTGCGAAACAGCTAATGGAATCATTGCTGAACGAATAACGAGCGTCATAATAATGATGGCAATCCCGAAGCTTCCACTCGGTATATGATGAGCAACAAATTGAATCATATACGAGATTGGATATACGAAATAATGATCCCAAATCCCAGTACTATGTGCATCAATTGGGGCCGCATTACTGCAACCAGATAAAACAAAAACAAGTAATAATGATAAACTAACGAGCACAGCTCGGTATGATTTTAACATGTTCATTCCTCCAATGTTTCGTAATTATTTAGCGAAACATTGGTGTATACGGACCGACCTCGTCATTCTCTTCACTTGATTCTTGTCTGCGTACAGAACGAATCATTCCATATTTATAAAAAATTGAAAATAGCGGTACATTCCCTGCACTATCTTCACATGTATCAACTAACGCAAAAGCTCTTTGTCTACCGCTCGATGCTTGCTGACGCACAAAGCGAGAAACATTAGCGAGAAAGAAAACTTCTAATAAACAAAGTGCTGTCGTTACAAACGATATATATAGAATTGCATCCTGCAATAAAAATTCCATCGCTTCACATCCTTAATAAGGTCATTTTAGCACATTCGGCAAACATTCTCTATTTCCTTTTATCGTCAAAAAAAGCATTTTGCATATTTTCTCAAGAAAACAATAATTAAGAAACATTGTATTCGCTTTCTTTAGTATATTCACACACATCAATGAATAGGCTTGATTTATTAGAAATTTATAAAATTTTTGTATTATAATAAAACTATTGCCAGTTTTTGAAAAAACCTTTATTCTCTTCATGTAATCAAAAATGAATATGGAGATGAAACATACTATGGGTCAACTAGGAGACGCCGATTACGTTCCCGACACCGCCTTTTTATCCTTCCCAGCAGCTAAAACATTTCACTTAGAATTTATCATACAGTTGGTTGTTATTTTCGTAGCTTCTGTTTTGTATGCAATTTCTATGAATATGTTCTTTATCCCGCATAATATGATTAGCGGTGGATTCGCTGGTGTAGGGATGATTATCGGTTATTTAATGCACTACAATATCGGTGCACTTATCTTTTTACTAAACATTCCTCTTCTTATTTTAAGTCACTTTTACTTAGGAAAGAAGACAACCTTTTTAACAGCGTACTTTGTAGCTGTATCATCTTTAGCGATGAACATTATCCCGGTACACCAAGTTTCAGACGATATTTTACTTTCTTCTGTATTCGGTGGTGTCATCTGCGGAGCAGCTTCAGGAATTATATTCCGATTTGCTTCGTCAACAGGTGGTTTTGATGTCGTTGGATTGATTGTAGCAAAACATCGAGATATTTCGATTGGAGCAATCATCTTTGGATTCAACTTAATCTTACTTGTTGCAGCAGGATTTATTTTCGGATGGGATATTACGCTTTATACGTTAATTAGCCGGTTTGTAGTCAGCAAAGTAATTGATGCCGTGCATACAAAACATATTAAATTAACGATAATGACAGTTACAGAAAAAGGTGAGGAAATAAAAAGCGCACTATTACATCACGGCATACGCGGGGTGACAATGGTAGACGCTGTCGGCGGCTATACAAACCATAAGAAAAAAATGATTTACACTGTCGTGACTCGATATGAGTTAGGCGAAATGAAACGTATTATCCGTCAAGTGGATAACAAAGCATTTATGAACATTACTGAAACAGTTGAAATTGTCGGCCGTTTCAAACGCATATAAAAAAGGTTAATACATTAAAGGGCATAACATATTAGTCATATATAATATGTTATGCCCTTTGTTATTCAACTAACGCACCCTTTAGCATAATAAAATCACGAAGTTTATTACTACAAATCAGAGGATAGCATTCCATATACAAAACTATCTGTCCATTCATTTTTATTCCAAAAATCTTGTATGAAATGAGCTTCCTTTCTCATGCCTATTCGTTCACACAATTTTTTTGAAGCTGTATTACGTGCATCAAGATTAGCTTGTATACGATGTACACTACATTCATTAAATAATTTAAATACCAAACTACTTACTGCTTCTGTTGCCAAACCTCTCCCAGCTACTTCATTTGAAAAACTATAACCAATCTCAACAGTATCTTTCATATTTGTGTACCATACGGATAAATCACCAACTACTTTAGTCTTGTATATAACTGCCAAACTTAATATTGATTCTTCAGTAAGTACATTGTTTGCTAGCTTCTTATTAAATCTTTTCTGCATGTCTTCATGAGTCCACTTATTATGTAATAGGAACTTACATGTATCATCATTATTATAAATAGCAAATACATCCTGTAAATCAGTACTCTTAAAAGGTCTAATTATTAATCTTTCTGTTGTGATCTCCAAGTTAGCTCTCCTCCCTTACATTCATGCTACAAAACATTTTTTATAGTATTTAAGCCTCCTTCTTAGATCTCACCTTGATTACATATTTCATCATAATAAATTAAAATCCTTCTTCCACTAAACTGCATTGTTAGTGGTATTTCCTTGCGATTTTTATTTTTTACACTTATTACAAAATCAGATAATTCTATTATTGTGGCCCTAAATGTGTTATAATGAAAGCAGACTCACAAAAAAGTATATAGACTTGGAAGTTTCTCATATTTTCCAAACAAAAAGAAACGAGAAGTCGGGTATATTTCAATCACCATACACGTAACGGTTTAAAAGCCGATCATCTTAGTTATTCTTCACTGATCTTTTTATAAAAAGATCCTTACAACTAAAATTCACTTCAATATACTATACCTACCTTTTTGACTTCCAAATCATCTTATTACATAAGGAGATGAACATATGAATCAATATATAAGATACACAATAGCTGTCCTGTTTGCTATTATCGGCGGAACAATCTGCTTCTGGACAAACACTCAGCTTGGAGAGAATATCATTTTTAATGGAATCGAAACCCTTGTAAGCGCTTCAATTTTAGGCGGATATATTTACTTCCTCTTCAATCCAGAAGAGAATGCGCAAAAAACAATGTTATTAACAATGATCGGAATCGTTGGTGGATGTATTTCCTACTCAATGACAAACTATACATTACCACTTCAATTAAGCTCAGCTTTCTTCCACGGTCTATGGACTTGGTTCATTGCCTTCTGCCTAGCAGACGTATTCAACCTATTACAAGACAATGAAGAAGAAAACGGTCGCCAAATTGAAAGTAACTCGTAAGCTGGAAGATATTCTTCCAGCTTTTTTTATTTTGTTTTGCAGATCCGGTCACCACAATAAAAAGAAGCTACCCCCGTGGCAACCCCTTCCCCATATACCCCACTTAGTATCCACCGAAATATATCAGCGATTTTTTCATTATATCGACGGTTCGACACAACATATCGACTTACCGATATTCTTCGACAACCTATTCATCCTCTATACCCCGGCACCACAATAAAAAGAAGCTACCCTCAGGGCAACTCCTTTTCCATATACCCCATCCAGTATCCACTGGAATATATCAGCGATTTTTCAAATATATCGACGATTTCTCCACTTATATCGGCGATTTTTTCATTATATCGACGGTTCGACATAGGATATCGACTTACCGACATTCTTCGACACTCAAAACGCACAACATACCCTATCCCCCAAGCAATTTACTGCCGAACTCTACGATTAAAAAGATAATTAATAAGATCGCGAGTATTTTTAATGCTACATACGCTACTTTAAAAACAGCATAAATGAGCAAGACTATTAAAATAATTGTTAAAATTTCCATGTAGAATTCCTCCAAGCTTTGCTCTTCATATCTTATTTTACTTGTCCCAGACTTTTTATGGAACGGCATAAGACGACATAGAAAAAAGAGGATACCTCACCCATCGTAAGATACCCTCTTCTTTAGCTGCTCAAACCATTCTCCCTCCAATTGTAAATATCCCATCTCACTCTTCTCGGCACTCGTTAAGTCTTTATCAGCTTTCCTCATATAAATGTGTGAGGCTTCCATATTGCCCTCTAAATATTTAATAATTCCTTGTGTGCGATAATATCCATGTAAGTCTATTTTTGTAATGGTCTTCCCATGTTTCTTCGCTTCTTGCAAAGAAAGACTATCCATCTGATAAAGAGCTTTATATAAAAGATACCAACTATGAAAACTACTAACGAAAAATTTATTTTCCTTCGTTACAGGTATTCGAATAATTTGTTCTATATACGGTATCGCTCTTTCCATTCCCTTTTGATCAGCTCTGGCACAAAAGACGAGCATAAGTCCGCTCATTATCTCTCTTATTTCTTTATCCTCTTTTATTTTTTCCTCACTAAGTTCTATTAATCTCTCATCCCAGTCTTTCGGCCTTTTATAACTAAATAACTCACTCGATACTTGAATATTATATAAATGCTGCTTCGCCTTTTCATCATCTTTAATTAAAATAAGAAATTGCATACCATCACTCAAAAACGTTCCTTTTATCGGTACGATTGTAGCTGCAAAAATCACAAAGTGTAAAACAGAAAAATATAAAAGATATTGATAATAACTCACCATGTATATGTAACCGAAAGTAATACCAAATAGTAAACTCGTAATCGGTCCACCTAAAGTGAGCCACGCCCATTTTTTCGAAAGATTCGGTGTCTCTATAGAAGGTGGTACTAGTGTTGCAACGCCTCCAAAGTACGCCCATAATTTATTTTCTCGAATGCGTAATTTTCCTTTTTCTTTTTGAATAGTAATGGGTCCTACTGTCATAAATTTAAATGTCAAACCACCTATTACACCAAATACTACATGTCCTAGCTCATGAATGGCTAACACTAACAATGAAATTCCAACTATTGCCCATAGGTTCAAAATTACTTCTAATTTCTCAGTTCGGATTACTCCGTATAAAATGGACAAAACTAACGCCGCCGTCATAGAACCAGCCGGCCTTCTTAAAATATCCACTTTTTTCTCCCCTTAATAAATCATTTTTCTATGCATTTCGTACATGAACTTTCCGAGATGCAATATCCAAATAAATGAGATTAAGCCGATTAATACAAAATCAATATCGCTAACCGCTGTATATATAACGGCAGCCCACCATAGATATGCCAATACTTTATTCGTAAATTCATACGCTTTATATCCAGCTTCATGCACAATGTGCTTTAATCCTTCATCTGCGTTTTTCGTCCACATTTTCATCGATTCTATATACGTTACACCTTGTTCAGGATATAGCTTGTTATAACGATTTTTTGTTATAATCCCGATAACCACTACAATCGTTAAACAAACAATAGAAGCTACTAAATTCCACACTGCAAATGAAACATTTGTATCCTGCAACAGTGCACGTCTACATGTAATAACTGCATATACAAACCACGCCTGCGTAACTATATCACCTACACGTAAATATATACTTATAATGCCTAATTTCCTGCCTTGTACGCTCTCTTCTTCATCGCGTGCCTCCGCTAACATACGTGTATTCTTCCAAGTGTAATACATCATTATCATTCCAAAAATAGTACATACACCTATTAATATATTGGGTGATAATTTTCTCGGTTCATCCGAGAGTAAATCTAAAGCTATATAAGATGCAAAAAAGCCAGCTACCATACTTAATATGAGTTTGCAAAAACTAAAAAATTGTTCCCCTCGTTTACTCTTCATCATCCTCTTCCCCCTCGATTAGTGTGAATATTTCCTCCACAGGTACATTGAAAATGTGTGCGATTTTTAACGACAATACAATAGATGGTGCATAATCCCCGCGCTCAATTAAACTGATTGTTTGCCTTGATGAGCCAATCGCTTTCCCTAAATCCCCTTGTGATAAACGATGCTTTGCTCGCAATTCTCTCACTCGATTTTGCAGCTTCATGTCTTCCCTCTTTTTCATTTATTTAATTAAAATTGTAAATAATATCCTTATTTTTGTCAATTATAATTGTCATTTTGACGTTAATAATTGACAAGATACTCTATAGAGTTTTAAACAGGTAAACAAAAACTTATTAAAATAGATTGGAAAATAAAAAAGGCAGTGCGTCTGCACTGCCTCCCTAAATTCTGACATAGAATGGATTCCATATTAACTTGCGTTTTGTAATAATGCTTGTTTTAACTGTTTGCGGAAACGAACGCCTAACGTAACTGCTACGATAACGATAACTCCAATAATGATTTTACCGATATGACCTTCTAGCACTCCAAAAATATCATGTAAGTTTCCACCTAACCAGTAACCACCGATTAAGAAGAATGATACCCAAAATAGAGCACCTGAGTAAATTGTAATTGCAAAGCGACGGAATGGTAAGTTAATAATTCCTGCAAAGTACCCTGTAAAATGACGTACACCAGGAATAAAGAAACCGATAAAGATTAGGAAATAGCCATACTTATCAAACCACATTCTTGTTAAGTCGATTTTTCTTTGTGTTAAAAATACGTATTTCCCATACTTTTGAATAAAGGGCATACCTAATTTATTTCCTAAAAAGTATTGAATCGTCATTCCTACACTTGTCCCAATAAAGGATAGAATGATTAAAATCGGTAAGCTTAAATCACCCTTATGTGCTAAAAATCCCGCATATGCTAATGTTGGCTCTCCCGGAAACGGAAGTGCAATATATTCTAACAGCAAACCAACAAGTACAACATAGTACCCGTATTGCTGAAATAATTCATGAATCCATTCCATGTCATCTCTCCTTTCAATCACGTACAACTTCTTACTATTATTGTATAAAAAAATTGTCGAAATAACTATCACAATAGCTTACATTTTTATTACATTTTTGTAAGGCTCACACTAAAACTTTCTGTTCTTTATTTCCTTCTATTTACTTTCATTCAAAAACAATTCAACAAATATATACCGTACGAAACTGAGGGCTTAACATGCAGTTTTTATCCATTTTTTAACACTTAAAAATCGTTATATTTTGTTCTTAATAAAAAACCACTACAAACTCATACTAACTTCATATTAGCTTCATATACGTATTGTAAGATTATATCGGAATTTGTTGAAAAATTTAACCAATAAATGACTAAGCATTAATTTGAATAAATATGAATAGCTTTTCGAAATTGAAAAAAGGGTGAATAAGAAATGGAAGCTTATAAAATGCACGATTTTATTAATACAAATGTTGAATCTCATCAAAATGAAACCGTTTTTAATTTACACATATGTGAAACAAGTGAATTTGACGTAAGTTTAACAAAATCTACTACACTATCTTTTATCGTTTCAAAAAAGAACATTAAAATTGTCACGAAAAAATGGATTAATTCAAATCAAGAAAGCATGATTGGCAAAAGCTATATCATTCCAACGAAAGCTTTTCACTACTTCTTACCAATTATTTCTGAAACTGAAGATGAATTAAATATTCAAGTTCAAAGCTTTGGACTACATGGGGAACTTTTATTAAATGAAAGATTACTTATTGATAAAAACAACAAATACAATGCCAAAATTACTACTTTCTTTGAAACATTAGATGAAAATGTAAATAAAGTATTACGAGGATTGCAAATTCATTGTATGTAAGACTACTACAATAGTAAAAAGGAGAATATAATGAAAAAACTATTATTAAGCGCACTATTATCATTAGGATTTTTAACTATTCCATTCACAAATGCTGAGGCAGCTACAACAAATGATCAGCTTATCGTGAATACACAGTTAAATAAAATGGATTATTATCAAAACGGAAAATTCATAAAGAGTTTTACTGTCGCTACTGGAAAAGCAGCTACTCCTACACCTAAAGGTACTTTTCAAATCGTAAATAAAATTAAAAATCGTCCTTATTATACAGGCAAAATTAAAGGCGGCGATCCACGTAATCCACTTGGTGACCGTTGGCTCGGACTAAACATGGCAGGAACTTACGGAACAACTTATGCGATTCATGGTACGAACAATAATCAGGCAATTGGTAAGTGGACAACACTAGGTTGTATTCGTATGTATAACAATGATATACACTGGTTATTTGAGCGTATTCCCCAGCAAGCTACTGTCACTGTAAAATAACCTCAAAGCGCGATTTACATGTAGCCAAGAATTTTATGTCTTGGCTTATTTTATTTCTTCATTTACAGTAGCAAAACAACTGTATTTACATATATAATAGGAATAGATTGTGTTAAATAACATCCAAACATTGATAAACATGGATATTAAAATTATACAGTTATAATATTTTATAAATTTTACAATACATACTATAATAGAATTACTGTAATTCTTAAATATTCAGTTTCACTAAACAACTCCCCTTGCTACTTTCATGATTATTTTATGGCGGGGGCTTATTATATGTATAAACAATCTGAGTCATCGGAAAAATGATGAATTCGAATATTGCAGTTAAAAGCGTTATTTAGGAGGTGTTACTATGACGCATATACTGGTGATTGAAGACAACCCAGATATACAAGAACTGATTCGTGAATTTCTAATGGCACAAAATTTTACCGTTGATGTTGTTGGCGCTGGAACAGAAGGTATACTTCTTTTCCAAAAAAATTCATACGATCTTGTCCTCCTTGATGTGATGTTACCAGATATAGATGGCTATAGTATTTGTAAAATTATGCGAGGACAATCTGATGTACCAATCATTATGTTAACAGGCTTACATAATGAAGAAAGTGAAATTAAAGGATTTGAGTTAGGTATTGATGACTATATTACGAAACCGTTCCATTACACCGTATTTATTAAACGTGTAGAAGCCGTATTAAGAAGGGCAGCAACGAAGGAAGCCGAAGCTGCAACTATACTACAATTCCATGAATTGATGTTAAATTCTACAGCATATGCCGCTTATGTTCATGGTAATCAAATTGAATTGACAACAAAAGAATTTGAAATTATTTATACTTTACTGCAAAATCGAGGAAAAGTATTATCAAGAAGTGATTTGTTGAATAAGGTATGGGGCTATGAACATTATGGTGATGTAAGAGTTATAGATACACATATTAAAAATTTACGAAAAAAATTAGGAATTCCTTATATTAAAACGGTGAAAGGCATTGGCTACAAAATCGAATCGTAGCAAAGACAACATCACCAAAAATATTTTCATCAAAACCTTATTATTTTGTATTCTTTTATCACTTTGTCTTTATCAAATTATTTACTTCTTAGCTTCAGACTACGATAAAGAACGTTTTGCGAAAGAAACTGGAATGCTGACTACAGAACAAGCGGATTCAGATAAACAAAACGACCAAAGTAAAACGAATCAAAATAAAGCTGTATCACAGGGAGACATTTTTAATTTCCAATCCTCTATTATAGATTATAAATCACTCTCTACAGCTATCAATCACCTTTTGCAGCCTAGCCAAACTGCAAAAGCAAAAGAACATACTCAAAATATTTCGGGGAAAAATAGCGCTTCTGCTCCACTTACAGAAACGGAAAAGCAAGTCGCTACTAATGATGCCTTACATAAACAAAATGCAGCAAGTAAAGCAAATGATGCACAAGATAATCCAAAATTAACAGATGTACTGCAGCAATTAGCTCCACATATTGGCGCAACAATGCTTGTATTATCTCTGCTCGGATCTTTAATTTATGCAAAACTAATTGCTAAACCTTTTCAATATATGAGTGACGCTCTAAAAGATATTATGAATCTTGATTTCTCAGATAAAAAGCTGCTTAACAAAAATACTGATCAAGCAGACTTTAATTTGCAAGTAGCTGCTTCACAAGTACCAAATATTGTGAAGAATTTACATGCAAGCAATCAAGATTTAAGAAATGAACTCAAAAAGGAACAACAATTAGAACAATCTCGTAAAGAATTTATGTCTATGGTTTCCCATGAATTAAAAACACCAATCGCAGCCGTTATGGGACAACTAGATGGCATGATTCACGGAATTGGAGCTTATAAAGATAGAGATAAATATTTAAAACGTTCCTATGAAATGATGCAAGACATTAACATATTAACGGAAAAAATGTCGGAATTATCCAAAATACAAAACCCTCAATTTAAACCTGATTTAAAAGTTATCTCATTAACTAATATTATTGAGGATGTTATGAAGAAAGTAGATTATTTCGTATCTGTAAAGCAGTTAAATGTGCAATCTAACATTAAACAAGATGTACAAGTTTTAGCTGATCCTAAATTTATTCAAACTGCTATTTTTAACATTATTTCAAATGCAATTCATTACACAATTGACCATCAGCATGTATATATAAAGCTTTATGAAAAACCAAACGGTTACGCATTAGAAGTATTAAATACAGGTTCACAAATAGATGAAGATAAACTTGCCCATTTATTTGAGCCATTCTATCGCGCAAATCCTGACAAACATGGCTTAGTACAAGGTAGTGGTCTTGGGTTATACATTGTAAAACAAATACTAGATAAACATCAGTTTCCTTATGGGATACAAAACACACCTCAAGGTGTAAAATGTTCTATTGTATTCCCAAAAGCAATGTAAAAACCTACTACAATTTCATACCCCAAATTCATACTTCGTATGAGTGGCGGAATTTTGTAGAGTATCTTACTCTGTTTCGTTCGCCCGTTATCCTTATTTGGATAGCGGGCGTTTTTTATTATTTAAAAGGAGGATTTTCATGGAGAAATTTAAGTATTCATTACTCGTTTTATTCGGAGCTTGTAGCTACGGTGTACTTTCAACTATTTTCAAACTCGGATTTATTGATGGATTTTCAGCACATCAACTATTAGGAGGACAATATGTCTTCGGATGGATTGGGCTTCTTCTACTCGTTCTTTTCGTTTCACGTCATAAAGTAACAAAAAAACAATTCTTCTCCTTACTAACAGTTGGCACAACAATGAGTATGACTGGTATTTTCTACGCTATTTCTGTAGAAGAACTACCAGCATCTATCGCTGTCGTCCTACTTTTCCAGTTCACATGGATTGGTGTAGTTATTGAAGCAATTGCCAATCGAACATTTCCAAGCCGTGAAAAAGTTATATCTATCATTATTTTATTTACTGGTACATTGTTTGCAGGCGGTGTCTTTGAAGGTCTTGGACAAAACTTTTCCATGAAAGGTATTATCTCTGGTCTATTAGCCGCTGTCTCTTTTTCATTCTATGTTTTTGCAAGTGGGCGCGTTGCTACAGAAGTTCCGCCTTATACGAAAAGCTTTCTTATGACAACAAGCGCTACTCTTATCGTATGCCTATTCTTCCCACCAACCTTTTTAACAGACGGTGCCCTGCAAGCCGGTCTTTGGAAATACGCTTTCTTCCTCGGATTATTCGGTGTTGTCGTACCTGTCATTTGTTTTTCAATTGGCGTACCGAAAGTAGGAACAGGACTTAGTACAATACTAGGAGCAGCTGAATTACCAACGGCCATCATCGCTTCTATTACACTTGTACATGAAGTCGTAACATTCATGCAGTGGATTGGGATAATCTTTATACTACTTGGGATTTTCACTCCTCAGCTACTTACGGCTAGGAAAGGGAAGGAACGGAATAGTATACATACTGCATAACAAAAGACCTTTCATTCACTTGAAAGGTCTTTTTCTCTATCTCACTTTACCGCTCCATATAGTTTCTCTATCTCACACTCAATTTGTTTTACATCGATTCTTTCAAATAATGGCTGCACACTATTAATTTGATTCGGTAACGTATTTTGAGGTTCCCAATTCTTTTTAACAATCGATAATGTGTTTCTAACTCTTTCACTTGAAAATGGTAAAAACGGTTCAAGGAGATTTGCAAAATTAGCGATGAGATACACACAGTTATAAATCGTCTCTTCGCATGAAACTGGATCATCTTCTCGTTGTTTCCACGGTTGTCTCTCATCAAAATATTTATTTGCAAAACGTACTGCATCAAATATTGATTCTAGCGCTACCTTAAATTTAGTTTGCTCAATCGCCTCTCCTACATTTTTATATAATCCTTCTACTTTATCTTTCAGCTCTACATCAATACTTCCCTTTGGTACAATGCCATCATAATATTTTTCAGTAAACTTTAATGTCCGGTTTACAAAGTTCCCGTATGCACCTAACAATTCACTATTATGACTGTAAATAAATTCTCGCCATGAAAAATCAGTATCGCGATTTTCTGGTGCATTGACTGTTAAAAAGTAACGAATAGAATCTGGATTATAGCGTTCTAATATGTCAGGTACCCATACTGCCCAGTTTTTACTTGTCGATAATTTTCTTTTTTCAACTGTTAAATATTCATTCGACACGATATGACGAGGAATTGCCCCTTCTCCTATTCCAAGCAATACCGCTGGCCAAATGATAGAATGAAACGGAATATTATCCTTTCCGTGCACATAATATGTTTTCGCTTCTCTATCCCAAAACTCTTGATCATCTTTCCCTGTTCCTTCAGCCCAATGTTTACTCGCTGAATAATAGCCTGTCACCGCTTCAATCCATACGTAAATTTTTTTATCTTCGTATCCCGATACCGGAATTGGAACTCCGATTGGTAAATCACGTGACACTGCCCTATCTTGTAACCCTTCTTTTACATATCTTTCTGTTAGCTGAATTGCATTGTCACGCCATGTTCTTTTTTGTTTTGCAATTTCTACAGACTCTTTAATTTGGTGCTGAAATGTATGCAATGCGAAATAGAAATGTTCTGTTTCCTGTACTGATGGCGTACTACCACATAACTTACATTTCTTGTCTAACAAATCAAGTGGATCTAAAATAGCAGAACACGCATCACATTGATCTCCTCTCGCTGCTTCATGACAATGTGGACAAATGCCTTCTACATAACGATCAGGTAAAAACTGCGTACACGTTTCGCAATATGCTTGTTCCACTGTTTTTTTATAAATGTAGCCTTCTTCTAATAAACGTAAAAAAACTTTTTGAACCGTTTCATGATGGTGCTCACTATCTGTACGTGTATAGCAATCATACGTAAAACCTAAACCCTGAAAACATCGCTCAAATTCTTCATGATACTTATCAGCAATTTTCTTCGCCGTCACTCCTTCTTGTTTTGCCCTAATTGCAATCGGTGTTCCATTACAATCACTTCCCGAAACATACAACACATTCTCACCTTTTGCCCGGTAATAACGTGCTAAAATATCTCCAGGTAACAAGCTCGCAATATGTCCAAGATGTAACGAACCATTTGCATACGGCCAAGCGCCTCCAATAAAAATACTCATCTTATATTCCTCCTTTAAAATACAAAAAGCCCCGCCCTTATCTTAAAAAAGATAAGGGCGGGGCTGTATAAACAGTCGCGGTACCACCTTATTTCGCTAATTACTCACATAATTAGCCTTAACAAGTACGGAGCTATATGCTCTTATACTGTGGTTTTGATAACGAGTACCAACTCTCGTCGCCGCCTACTATTATCATTTGATAAGTTCAGGACGAAGCTCAAAGGCCATTGTTCAAATGAATATTCTTGCTTCTTCTCAGCTACCGAAGCTCTCTGGAAAGAATGTGTTCATCCTACTTTTCCTTTTCAACACTTTTACGTATAACATGTATTGTACGATTTAATCACAGAAAAATCAAACTTTTATCCAAGAAGAAAAGGAAATCCCATCCCCCTGCCGAATACCTATACGTTCACAAAAGGAGTGATACGATTGAATCAAAAACAACTAAGCACACGTAATGAAAAAAGCTGGAATGCAGCTGCTTATGAAGCTTGGACGAATCGCCACGGGGCGCCAGCTGATTATGCGAAAAAGCTCATAGAAAATCCTATGCGCGAGGTAGATCACTATTTACCTTACATACAATCTCCAAAAGGAAAACGTATTATTAATTTACTCGGGTCAAAAGGAAATAAAGCCGTCTCTCTTGCTCTTTTAGGGGCTGACGTAACGGTTGTTGATATTTCAGCAAGTAATGCAAAATATGCAAACGAACTTGCTGAAGCAGCCGGTGTCTCTATCCAGTATATCGTTTCTGATGTATTAAATGTCCAACTCTCCGAATCATTTGATATCGTATTGCTGGAACTTGGTGTACTCCATTACTTTCTAGATTTAAAACCGCTCTTCCAAAAAATTGCTACCTTACTTAAGCGAGATGGAATGCTTATTCTTCGTGACTATCATCCTGTTTACACTAAATTATTAGGAGTAGACCATCCCTCATTTCAGGCCAATGGGAATTATTTCGATGAAGAATTAATTGAAGATGATGTTGCTTATAGCATCCTTCTTACAGAAGCGCAGAAAGAATCGTTACCTAAAACAACCATCCGTCGTTGGACGCTAGGAGAAATTATTACAACACTTGCAGAAGAACATTTTAAAATTGAAAAACTAGTTGAAGAACACGGTTCCCATCAAAGATGGGTCTTTCCTTCTACTGCACCGGAAGGAATTGAAGAACGAATACCCGGTCTATATACATTAATTGCGACAGCATGCAAAAAAGGATCCCTTCACGGATAGGATCCTTTTTGCATGCTCACGCATATAAGTTGAGGTTGGAGATTACCATAATTCTGTAGAATAGGACACAAGATATTTCAACATTTCGTCTCTGACTTACGTCGTCAAAAAGGGGTATGACCAACATAACGAAGAGTAATGTTCATAGTTGATACTGATAATCGTTATCAACTAATTAGAAGTATACATGATGTTATTTCAAATTACAATAGTATTTCTAATTTTTATTTATGAACTTTTTGATATACAAATGTATACATTTTAAGAACATTTACTCATATCAATCTGCCATCTTCCATTATCTGCTATAATTTTCATTGAACAGATTAATAACTTCATAATGATGTTTTTATTAATTCTGCTCTTAATATTCATAAATTATAATAAACAGTTTTTAAAGGTAGGGGTAACGATGAAATATGTTAGTATTCGAAAAAAACTACTGTTCACACTCTTAAGCATTTCTTCTTTATTTAGCATCGCTCTTATTGTTATTCTTTCATTCGCCATGAGCCAAGCAAGTGAAATTGAAACGTTAAAAAATGATGTATCCAAAAGAGCAACAATTTTAAAAGAACGCGGTGATTGGTTCCAAGCACAAGTTGCTGGTTTACAAGAATATTTACTATCACATGATCAAAAAGGATTAGATAAATTCAACCGAGAAGGAAAAAAACTGGCTGATACTAGAGAAAAAGTAACAAGTGATAAAAAACTTCCAGAAGGAATGAAAGAAGCCATTTTAATGGGAGGAAAATGGCGCAGCGTCATAGATAATGAAGTCCTCCCTCTCGCTCGCGAAGGAAAATGGGAAGAAGCTTCCAAAATCGCTTTAGCTCAAACCGATTATGTAAATGACCTTTTAGGTCGTTTTACGAAATATGCAAATGAAGAAAATGATAAACGTGACACATTAATTGCTGACGTAGAGTCTTCTTCATCTCTTATTCAATATATTATTTTCTTCTCACTCATTACATGTACAATAACTTCTATCTTATTAGCATGGTGGTTCTCTGGTAAACTCGTTAAACCGATACGACAAATTGATGAGAAATTAAAAGAATTAGCTTCTCAAGATGGCGATTTAACTGCTAGATTGCACGTAACGAGTAAAGATGAAATTGGTGATATCGCCAATTCCTTTAATCAAATGCTTGCTAACTTACAACGTATAATAAAACAAGTGCAACAAACATCAACAAGTGTAAAAGAAGCGTCTGAAAATGTGTTTATCGAAACAACTTCTTCTATGGAAAACACAGCAAAAACGCAAGAAACTATGAATGCCCTTGAGCATAATATTCGTTCACAAGTCTCCAGCATCGAGGAAAGTTCAACTGCAATGGATGATATGACAACGAGTGTTCAGCGGATTGCAGAATCTGCCTCTTCTGTTGCTAGCCTAGCTGTTACAACTTCAGAAAAAGCAGATAGTGGTAATAAAGTCATTGAGAAATCTATTACACAAATGCATACCATTAACGAAGCTGTTAACGCTACATCACAAGTAGTAGAGCGGCTCATTACACATACGAATCATATTGATACTGCACTTCAATCCATTTCTAATATCGCGGAACAAACGAATTTGCTCGCTTTAAATGCTTCCATTGAAGCGGCCCGTGCTGGTGAACATGGAAAAGGATTCGCTGTTGTTGCTGATGAAGTTCGAAAACTTGCTGAACAATCCCAGCTAGCAGCAACCGATATTAACCATTTACTTTATCAAATTCAAGCAGATACAAAAATAGCAAATGAAATGATGGCGCAAGGTCAGTCAGAGGCTTCTGAAGGCATTACAGTCATTCGTACCGCTGGATCTTCATTCTCAGAAATTGTTAACCACATTAATAAAGTCTCTACACAAATGCAAGAAATGTCTGCAACTGCCGAAGAGATGGCCGCAAGTTCTGAAGAAATGAACGCTTCACTTAATAACATCGCTTCTATTTCAAATGAAGTTGCCGCCGAAACATCACAAACAGCAACTTCAGCTGGTGACCAAGTAAACAAAATGAGTGTCGTTGCTAAAAAAGCATCTGAAATGAAAACGACTGTACAAGAACTTGAAGTTCTCGTTTCTCATTTCAAAACAAACGTTTAAAGCAAAACTTTCATTTATACTTCTATGAGCTCCAAATTATTTAAAAGAGAGATTTACAGTCTCTCTTTTTTCACTTTAAAATATTTCTTTCTATCTCTCATTCCGTCTGCTATAATTCCTAAAGGAAAGAAGAAAGCTTTGTTCCAGATGGAGTAAAGCTTTCTTTCAATTTTTTAAATTTATTAATTCTAATACTAAGATTTCACAAAGGAGGCTTTTATCATATGAATTTTATTAGCATTCGAAAAAAACTTATGTTCATGATGGGAACGATTTGCGCTTTATTTGGCATCGCCTTAGCTTTTATTCTATTCTTTACCATGGATCAATCTCGTCAAACTGAAGCATTACAAAAAGAAATTTCTCCCCTTGCAACAGAATTGAAAGAGCGCGGAGATGCTTATCAAGTACAGCTCTCTGCTTTAAGAGGTTATTTATTACAACATGATCAAGTCGAATTAGACAAGTTTAATGAGATGAGTAAACGTCTGGAGGATTCAAAAGATAAACTTCTTTCTAATCCAAATATTTCTCAATCCGTGAAAGATACAATGGAATCAGGATCCACTTGGAGAAAATTTATTGAAGAAAAAGTTTTCACTCTTGCAAAAGAACAAAAGTGGGAAGAGGCTCTACAAGTAGCTTATGCAGAAAATGGTACTGTCTATAAAGTAATTGGTGACTTCACAAATTATAGTAATGAACAAGCCAAGTTACGTGATCAATCTATCAAAAAAATTGATCAATCTTCACTACAAATTGAATATGTTGTCTTCTTATCACTTGTTATTTGTATTATCGTAGCTATCATTCTTGCATGGTGGTTCTCTGGTAAACTTGTAAAACCAATTCAACAAATTGATAGTAAGCTAAAAGAATTATCATCTCAAGAAGGTGACTTAACAGCTCGCCTACAAGTAAATAGTAATGATGAACTTGGTACGATCGCAACATCCTTTAATAAAATGTTAGAAAACCTACAACATATCATCAATCGTGTGCAAAAAACATCTGTGGAAGTACAAAACGCTTCTGAAAATATGCTAGAAAAGACGAATATATCACGCGAGGCAACAATAAAAGTTCAAAGTTCGATGTCCAACTTAAATGCGAGTATTCAATCTCAAGCCTCTAGCATGGAAGAAAGCTCAACGGCAATGGACGATATGGCAGTGAGTGTTCAGCGCATTGCTGAATCTGCTTCATCTGTAACTGAGCTTGCTGTAGTTACATCTGAACAAGCTAACGACGGAAGTACTGTTATTCAAAAATCCGTTTCACAAATGACAACGATACACGACGCGGTAAATGCTACATCAGAAGTGGTCGAACGTCTAATCACTCACACGAAATATATTGATACAGCTGTACAATCTATTTCTAATATCGCAGAGCAAACAAACTTACTTGCTTTAAATGCATCTATCGAAGCAGCTCGTGCTGGCGAACAAGGAAAAGGCTTCGCTGTCGTAGCTGACGAAGTTCGAAAACTTGCTGAACAATCTAAAACAGCGGCAACAGATATTAACCAATTACTACATCAAATTCAACAAGACACTGAAACTGCAAGCTCTATGATGTCACAAGGTCGTTCTGAGGCATTTGAAGGCATTCACGTCATTCGTGAAGCTGGCAATTCTTTCACAACGATTGTGGAACAAGTAAATAAAGTATCTACTCAAATGCAAGACATCTCAGCAACTGCTGAAGAAATGGCTGCAAGCGCTGAAGAAATGAACGCTTCACTGAATAACATCGCTTCTATTTCAACTGAAGTATCTAGTGAAACAGCAGCAACAGCACAATCTGCTGAGCAAAAGGTCATTACTATGAATGAGATGACTGTAACTGCTAGACAAATGAAACAAACAGTTGAAGAATTAGATCAACTCGTATCTCATTTCAAAACTGAATAGCTCAAAAAAATATCCCTCTTCCAAAAGGGATATTTTTTTGAGCTCATTTCCTGCACATTATACACATTTCCGTTATAATGAGAATCGATATCATAAATGTGTAGGAGGTGCTATTTATGTCTCAAGAAGCATTTGAAAATAAATTATATGCCAATTTAGAAGCTGTTATTGATCCTGAACTAGGCGTTGACATTGTGAACCTTGGATTAGTTTATGACGTTACAGCAGATGAAAATAATAATGCTGTCATTACGATGACGATGACTTCTATCGGTTGTCCAATGGCTGGGCAAATTGTATCCGACGTAAAAAAAGTATTATCAACGAACGTACCTGAAGTCAATGAAATAGAAGTAAATGTCGTTTGGAATCCACCATGGTCTAAAGAGCGCATGTCACGTATGGCGAAAATCGCATTAGGTATTCGCGACTAAATCAGTGGAACTTTAACCATTCGCAAATAGCTGGATAAAGAAAAGACCTGACATTCTAGTCAGGTCTTTTTCTCTTATTATTTTACGCCTACTGCTTCATAAGCTTTCGCTACAGCTTGTACAGCTTTAGAATCTTTACCATATAAATCTTCAGCTGATTGAAGAGCAGCTTGACGCATCATCTTAAAGTCAGAGTTTGCAGTTAAATATTTCGTAAGAGCACGGTAATAAATTTTTTCTGTCGCTTCACGGCCTACTCCAGTTACTTTCACGCCGTAATGCTCTCCGCCATCAGATACTAAATAGGCAGCTTTATTGTTAATACTACTGTTAATATGAACGCCGCCATTATCAGCTGTTCCAGTGTAGCGTTTATTGTAATGATCTGGGTAACCTTCACCTGGTTTTAATGGATTTGGAATAGATGCTGGATCTTTCAGAGAACGAAGTGCATCACCAGGTTTTCCAGGTGTATAAATATCAGCACCTAAATCCCAGCTCTTCTTCTCAACCATGACACCCATAATATCAGATAACGATTCATTTAACGCACCTGACTCATTTTTATAAACAAGATTTGCTGTATGTTCCGTTACAGCATGCGTTAATTCGTGACCGATAACATCTAGTCCAGCAGATAATGGAATAAATGTTGTACCATCGCCATCACCATACATCATCTGAATACCGTTCCAGGCTGCGTTATTCCAGTTTTCACCTACGTGAACAGAGGAAATAAGTTTCGCACCTTTATCATCGAAAGAGTTACGGTTAAATGTCTTTTTGTAGTAATCATATACTTTTCCTGCATTTACATGCGCATCAACCGCTGCTTTGTCATCAAAGAATTTATTTTTACTTTCTACTTCTAGACCTGTATATCCAAACCATTGCGAGAATATGTTAAATAAATTTTCATCCATATTATCTGCATCAAATGTATGAACACCTTGTCCTCGTTTCCCATCAAATAAGTTGAATGCTCCTGTTTTCTCATCTTGAGCAATTTCAAATGATTGTCTAGCTCCTAGTACTCCGTAACCAAATCCTGTAATGTGATCTACAGCATTATATTTCTCAATCACATTTCCATTCGTTGCATCAACAAAATAATGCCAATATCCTGGAGCTGGCTTTGAAATCGACGCTTTCACTAAATATGCAAGATAGTAATTTCCATCTTTTTCATACACATATAAATCTTTTTTCACACCGTCATAATTCTTTACTTTACCAATTTCTTTCTCAATGCCTGCCTTTGCAATCGTTTCTGCTTGTTCCGCACTAATGCTTGCAAACGTAGGAATATTTTTATCCTCTAAATTCGGAATAACTTGTCCGAAGAATGCTTTTACATTATTCTCTTTATCAAGTGTAACAGTTTGATCTGAACCATACACAGGAATGTTATTATGTTTCTCAACTAACTTCACGTGTGTTGTGCCAGATTCAGCATCTTTTTCTTCCCCAACGACATTGAAATGTTTATCAATATTTCCTGCTAATTTAAACATATCTTTCTTACTCTCTAAATATTGAAAGACTGTCTCTTTTTTATCTAGTCCTTCCGGTGCTTTCCATTCTTCACCTATGTATGCAGGCGTTTTAAATTCTTGATGATATTGAATTTTTTGTTCTTCCGCTTTCGTTGTCGTTGCTCCAAATGTTCCAAATCCCCCGGCGATAACAGTTAAGGCTAATGCTGATGAAATGACTTGCTTTTTCACTATAACATTCCCCATTCCCTAAAGATTTTTGACACTTTTATACAATTCTTATTTTTTAAGCTAATACCTTTTTTCAAAATTTGAGAAAGTTTTTTCTGACAATTCCACTCAAAAAAAAGAGGACATCCTATTAGGTGTCCTCTTTTCTATAAACGTTTTATTATTTTTTCAATTCAATTGCTAAATAGTGTGATTGTTCTTTCGCTGCAATATAAATATCTTCTTCTACTGCTTCTGCCGCATCACGCATAACAAGTGTCTCACCATTTATTACACTACTTCCTTCAATTTGAACAAGGTACAATTGACGACCTTCTTTCACAGGAAAATGAATTTCTTTTCCAGCTTCTAACGATAAAGAATATAAATTCGCATCTTGGTGAATTTGAATTGATGCCTCTCCTTCTAATGGAGATACCATATGGAACCACTCGTTTTCACGCTTACTCCAATCAAATTTAAACTCACCATAGTTTGGCTTATGATCTGCACGGTCTGGTAAAATCCAAATTTGTAATAAACGCAATGTCTCATTTCCTAAATTATGCTCACTATGAAATACACCTGTGCCAGCACTCATATATTGAACATGCCCACGCTCAATTGTTCCGCGGTTCCCCATGCTATCTTCATGTGTTAAAGCACCATCTACAACGTACGAAATGATTTCCATATCGCGGTGTGGATGCATATCAAAACCAGTTTGTGCCGCTACTAAATCATCATTAATAACACGTAATGCTCCAAAGCTCATGTTATTTGAATTATAGTAATTAGCAAAGGAAAAATGAAAATGTGTATTTAACCAACCGTGATTCGCTCTTCCCATATTTTTATGATCAACTTTTCTAAACATATCCTTCACCTCATATTATCTCGAATTCAAGATTTATTTTAAAAATTTTTTCACTGTAATTTTTTTAGTAATTGTAATAATTGATTTTGTTCTTCTATATTTAAATTATGAAACTGCTCCGCTTGGAACGTTTCTTGAGGCGGGACAATTTCCTCATATAAAGCTCTTCCCTTTTCTGTTAATGAAATATATTTCGTAGTACCTTCTTGTTCACGACGAATCCACTCCATTTGCTCCATTTTATTTAAAAGCTGAGTGATATTTCCTTTCGTAACAAATAGCTTATTTCCAAGCTCTTGCTGTGTTAAACGATCATGCCCTCCAACTTGAGCTAGTACATCAAACTGAGCAGCAGATACATTCCATTTTTTCAAATGCTGATTCGTCTCACGAATACTTTTGTTATAAAAACGTGATAAACGAAACCATAATAATAATCCGAGCCTATCTTCAGTTTTCATTCTATCACCTCGCTCGTTTCATACCATTAGTTTAGAACTAAACTTTATAAAAGTCAATTACTTATTTTTAGTAAGAAACAAGGAAAGCACAGCGCTATTTCTCCACTATGCTTTACATTAACTTTCTATTTTTATATTCATCGAATTTCCTCTCCGCGAACTTCCTCGCATCTTTTTCAATCCATCTCTCTTCGTACACTTCACTTCCCACATACAACACTTCCCTCTTATGCTGCATAGCATGGCGAAATTCATGCAGTAGTGTTTTGAGCACTTGCTCATACTCTTCCCACATACAAACAAAAATTAATTGTTTTTCTTTATGATAAAAACCGCCTATTGGGAATAGAAACTCTTCCTCTTCTTCCCCTAACGATAGAAGTACATGATTCGCATCACACGTATCACAAAAAATAACTGGCGTTTTACATACTTCAATAAGTGAAAACAAATCATCTCTCAGCCTTTTGACATCCCAAGGAAGCTCCGAATCCAACACATACCAATTCTCCACCTGTTGATATACATTTTGAAACTGGAGTTCCATTTTTCTATAATCCCCTTTCCAAACTCCCTTTTCTTATATGTATGCCACAATATGGTAAATATTAAACGTATTCTTTCATCCTTGAAAAATGCCAATAAAAAAAGGGATCTATGTCGACATAGATCTCTTTTTCATAAATATCTTGTACTTTGATGTTTAAAAATTTAGCTCTTCTTCATATCCCACTTAAAGATTTTATTTAAAAATTTATATACATTCTTTGACTCTTTCGTCAGAAGTGGACCTAAGATGGATAGTATAAGCACGTATAGCGCTGAGAATGGTTTCAGTACTGACATTAAACCACCGGCGATACCGATATTGGCCATAATGATGGAGAATTCTCCCCTTGAAACGATTGTTAATCCAATATTTGTTGATGCTTTATGAGATAATCCAGCTTGTCGCCCTGCAATCATCCCAGCTACAAAGTTTCCGATGATTGTAAGAAGGACAGCACCTAACGTTAACCATATCGCTCCGCCTAATGAAAACGGATCAATACTTAATCCGAAACTGAAGAAGAAAATAGCTCCGAAAAAGTCTCTAAATGGAACAACGAGATGTTCAATTCTGTCACTATGCTCTGTCTCAGAGAAAACTAATCCTAAAAGAAGTGCTCCAATTGCTTCGGCAACGTGAATTGTTTCTGAAAAACCAGCAATGAAGAACAGTGAAGCAAATACTACAATAATAAAGATCTCATCTGAGCTAATATTGAGCAATTTATTTAATAACGGCGTCGCCTTTCTAGCTACAATAAAGAATAGAAGCATGTATCCTAAAGCAATTCCAATTGAAGTAAGAGCACCTAAGAAGGAAGCATGATCCCCTAGAACTAAACCAGAAACAACTGATAAATATACAGCAAGGAATATATCTTCAAACATAATAATTCCTAAAATTAATTCGGTCTCATTATTACCAGTTCTTCTTAAATCCACTAATACCTTTGCAACGATAGCACTAGAAGAAATCGTAATAATACCCGCAATAATTAAGATTTCTAGTAAAGGGAATCCCATTATAAATCCGTATAATAATCCAAGTGAAAAGTTAATTAAAATATAAATCGTTCCGCCAATCGCAATAGAACGTCCAGATTTAATTAGTTTTTTCATCGAAAACTCTAACCCTAGATAGAACAGAAGAAACAGAACGCCAATCCGTCCAAGGAAGGAAATTACATTTGCACTTTCAATAAACTTGAAATCGATCACACCTATTGTCGGCGCATGCGGCCCCACTAACATCCCAAGAACAATTAGAAACGGAATTACTGAGAATTTAAACTTTCCAGCAATTACTGCCGCAATTGCAACTAATACTAACGCTGTACCAACTTCAAAAATTAAAGTATCCATCTAGTCAGTCCCCCTATTCGAAAGTAACTCATTAATAATTTTTTTAATTTCTTCTCTCTCACCAGAAACTACAAGCATATCGCCTTCTTCAATTAACGTTTCTGGCCCTGGATTAAATAGCTTTTTCATATTCTTCTTCATAACTGCAATGATCGTTACGCTATAGTTTTTTCTTATTTCAAGATCACCAATTGTTTTTCCGATTGCTGGAGCTACATTCTCTACTTTAAACCACTCAATTGCTAAACCTTCAAAGACCATTTCAACATTTTCTAATGCTCTAGGCTTATACACCATTCCACCTAATATTGCTGCAATTTGTCTTGCCTCTGAGTCGCGTAATGAAATACTTGAGATACTTTCTTCATGGTCTGAATCAAAATGATACATTTCTCTACGCCCATCATCATGAATGACAATTACCATCTTTTCGTTACCTTTCGTAACGATTTGAAATTTGTAACCAATACCCGGAAGTTCACTTTCTCTAATATTCATATTTAGCTCCTCCACAACTTTTTATATTTGAATTTTCTGTTTTTCTGTCTTTTGTTCATCCAATCAACTTTAGAAATTCTAACCATTCAGGATACCTGTGATTTGGAAATCTTTTATTGTAATAATAAGTGGCTCCTAAAAAGATACTTAAAGATGTAATGATAAAAAATATATTACTTCTCATTTTTAAACTCTTAAGGCTTACTTTCAATAAAGTTTCTTCTTTCAAATTATCCCCTCTTTCTCGCTTTACATTTAGTTTTTTAAAATGTAAATAATTCTAAAAATATTATGATGTAACATAATCATAACACAAAATACATTTAAGTAACATAATTTTTTAGAAAAATTGATTCTCGTATATTTTTTGCATATAATTTTCTTATTACGAAAAAAAGGAAGTGTATTATATGGTTGATATCTTTAGCAGATTCCTTGAGGTAACGAATAATATTTTATGGTCATATATTCTTATTGCAATGCTAATCGGCTTCGGTCTTTATTTCTCTTTTAAATTGAAGTTTGTCCAAATTACTCATTTTGGTGAGATGGTCGGTTTAATTAGTAAAGGGTTTAATCGAAAAGAAAAAAAGAAAGATAGCATCTCTCCATTCCAAGCATTTTGCCTAAGTGCAGCAGCACGTATCGGTATCGGGAACTTAGCTGGTGTAGCACTAGCCATTTCAATGGGTGGACCTGGCGCAATATTTTGGATGTGGTTTATCGCTATCCTTGGAGCAGCTACTAGTTTCGTAGAATGTACGCTCGCGCAAATTTATAAAGTAAAAGATGGAAGCAGATTCCGTGGTGGTCCAGCATATTACATGGAAAAAGGATTAAATAAACGCTGGATGGGTGTTTGGTTTTCACTTCTTATTACAGTTGCGTACGGATTAATTTTCAATTCTGTACAAGCAAACACAGTAACAATAGCATTTGAAAATGCTTTTGGACTAGAGCGAACGATCGTAGGGGCTCTATTGGCTTTATTAGTTGCAGTTATTATATTCGGTGGTATCAAGAGCATTTCACGTATTACAGAAATGATTGTTCCTCCAATGGCAATTATTTATATTGGTGTGGCAATTTTTGTTGTTATTAACAACTTCACTATGTTACCAAGCATTTTCACAGAAATATTTAACAGCGCATTTGGTTTAGACCAAGCCGTCGCTGGTGGTATTGGAGCAGCAATCAAGTTCGGAATTCAGCGCGGTTTATTCGCGACAGAAGCAGGTATGGGTAGCTCTCCTAACGCAGCAGCAACATCAGATGTATCTCACCCTGTAAAACAAGGACTTGTTCAAGCATTAGGTGTTTTCGTAGATACATTCTTAGTATGTACATCAACAGCGTTCATCGTATTATGTTCTGGACTTTACAAAGGATCGAATTTAGAAGGTATTGAATTAACACAACAAGCACTAAGTTCACAAATCGGACCGTGGGCAAGCACTTTCTTAGCGATTATTATTTTCCTATTCGCGTTCAGCTCTTTACTAGGAAACTACTATTATGGTGAAACGAATATCGCATTCATTAAAGAAAACAAAACATGGTTAATGATTTATCGCGTTGCAGTTGTCGGAATGGTATTCTTCGGATCAATCGCTGCCCTTAAAACAGTTTGGAGTTTAGCTGATTTATTCATGGGACTAATGGTATTCACAAACTTAATTGCCATCTCATTCCTAAGCAAGTTCGCCTACGCAGCATTAGTAGACTATATTAAGCAAAAGAAACAAGGAAAAGACCCTGTTTTCATTGCAAGTTCTATCCCTGGCTTACAGAATACAGAGTGCTGGGATGGACAGGATGTAGAAGAAAAACAGAAGGCTGTATAATAATTAATAGCAGTAGCTATCTATCAAACAAAATCCCTATTACTTCACAGTAATAGGGATTTTTATTTACAACAGTTCATAATTTGTTCAAATTAATTCCAGCAAAAGGGTTGATTTATACGAATTACTAGATTATAATAATTATAAATTAGTAATTGATATCACATAACAACTCAAAAGGAGATTGATCATAATGAACAAACAAGTAATCGAAGTATTAAACAAACAAGTAGCAGACTGGAGCGTTTTATTCACAAAACTACACAACTTCCATTGGTACGTAAAAGGACCTCAATTCTTCACATTACACGAGAAATTCGAAGAACTTTACACAGAATCAGCTACTCACATCGACGAAATTGCAGAACGTATTTTAGCAATTGGTGGTAAACCAGTAGCAACAATGAAAGAATACCTAGAAATATCTTCTATTCAAGAAGCAGCTTACGGAGAAACTGCAGAAGGGATGGTCGAAGCAATCATGAAAGACTACCAAATGATGCTAGTCGAACTGAAAAAAGGCATGGAAATCGCTCAAGACTCTGACGACGAAATGACATCTGACCTACTATTAGGTATCTACACAGAACTAGAAAAACACGCTTGGATGCTACGTGCGTTCTTGAATCAATAATAGATTTTAAAGCGGAAGCGGCTCGTTCAGAGTCGCTTTTTTCTATGGATTGGTCACGCATGCTGTGCTGGTACATGAAATTTATATCGGCGATTTTCTAACTATATCGGCGATTTCATCAAATTTATCAGCGATTTTCTAATTATATCGGCGATTTCGGCAAATTTATCAGCGATTTTTCCAATATATCGACTTACCAACAAATCACGACAATATTAGCACTCTCCTACCCCTACTTTTATCAATATATTACAATCTCTTTTATGTTAAAATATAGGAAACACCCTTTAGCAAAATAGATCCAAAAAAGCTTTTCCATATTCATCATTTACTACTTAAATGGCGGGAGTGGTTCAGTTGAAAGACTACTTAATTAGAGCATTTTTTGCGTTAATAACAGTTGGGATTGTCTTACTTATAGCTAATATTTTCAATATACGTATCGAGGTTAAAGACTATGCTTTCCTCGTTGTCGTAGCAATTGGTGGCGGCTGGGGTGGCTGGTACCTGTATAAAAAACAAAGTAATCAAAATGATAAAGGCATTCCAAAGTAATACGGAATGCCTTCTTTTTATTGCCGTCTATAATAAATAATAAAATTCAAACCGCTAATACAACCAATCGCAATACACATATTAAAACTCTGTACATCTCCGGCTAGATTATACTCATCAACAGTCAACTACCCTCACTACGATAAAGCCTTTCAGTGGGAGCTTGAGTTCGAACGCTAGGTCTTTTCGTCTATCGCTAGACAGTTTGACGCTCTAGCATTCATGCCACCCTATGGTAACACCCCAAGTATGTTTTTGGTTGGTACTGGCAACGAACAATTATTTTCCCACTTGCACCACCCTTTCGAAAAAGAGCAGTTCTTCCTTTTGGAAGAAACCACCACTCAGATGAATCCGGCGTGTGCTACAAGCCCCGACAAGTCGAGTACACATGGATGGTTGACGCACCCACTAAGCTATGCGCGAAACAACAGCCTTACGTTTTTGTACTTCTAATAGAAGCGGCGTTTTCACTCTAAGATTGTCATCCCATTCTATAACTCTTGATTTTTGCAATGTATTCAGCGCACCATTAATATCCGCATGAATACATGTTCCTGCTTTACTTTGGTACAGACCACGCGTGATTCGTTTGCCACTAAAGCGATACTGCGTCCTATCATCCTTAGACCAAACGGGAACCGGATCTTTATCAAGAAAACTAGCTTTTGAAGTATAGCTTTCTTCTTGTTTCAAAAAACGGATGCCTTCTTTTACACATTTATTCTCAATTGCTGCAATCAGTTTATGAAATGGGATTTGCACAAATGTTTGATTACTCTTTTTCCCCATATCAGATTTTTGTTTCCAACCCGTGTTATACCCTACAACAATCGTATCTATATCGAATTCTTTCACTTTTTTGAACAACAAGCCTACCGTTTGAGAAATGTAACCATTGATTTGTTTTTCTCGTTTATGCCAAATTGCAGCCATTTGATTCGTTACAACACGTTTAGAAATTCCATTCTCCATATTTTTCTGTTGCAGATTACGTATCGTTTTGTTGAAGTATTGGTTAATGGATTTTAATTTTTTTCCATCAATTAAGAACGTATCACCTGTATTCGTTGCGCAACTTACTAATCTATCTACACCTAAATCGCAACTCAAAGCGTTACTAGTAGTCGTGGATTGTTTCTTCATTTGAGAAACGTGCATGTCATATGTGTAATGCACCTCAAAGAACCGACCTTTTTGCTTCGGTACAATCTCAATATAGGAGATTTTTTTATTTCTTAAGTTTTTAGGCATACGTATTTGAATAGAACCAAATTTTTTTCTGAATGCAACATTCATCGGAATGATCCAATATCCGTTCTCATCCACTTTTGGTACTTGATAGATTTCAATAATTCGTTTGTCAGTTGAACGAGAATAATTTGGAAACTTCGGACGACCTGTGAATTTCTCAGGATTTTTCTTCCACTGTTCCAACGCCTTAAAAAAGCTCTTCACTTCTGTAAATAAGGCTCTTCGAATCGCTTGAACAGAGTTTGATTGAACACCCCAGTAGTTCATATCAGCTTGCATGGCAGTGTCCACTTCTTTTACAGTAGCTATTTTGTTATTGTTCAAGTAACTTTGTTTAATCGTGTACAATCCAACATTTCGTAACGCTTTTGAACTATGCGACATGCGTTGCAATAAACGAAATTCTTTAGCTGTGAGGCAAGCTCGTCCGATATTCTGTTTCTGCGTGAATCGTTGTATGTTTTCTCTTTTCTTTTGTTTACGTAATACTTTCACCGCTTTCTTTCTAGCCATTGTTTTCACCACCTTTCTTAGAGAGTTCATTACAATTATTTCTTTCCTAAAATCGTTTTTTCTTAGGAAAGAAATAATTTTGTAACTGTTAATTACTTTTGACAAATCAATATTTAGAACGGAACAAAATGTGAACATGGTCTTCATCATAATTCCTTTTGGTTCAAGCAACCAAATGATTATGATTATCATTATTCAATTTCGTTTTCCTACGATATATTACCTCCTTATCTAGGGCAGATTATATAGTAAGACAAAAGAAACCAAATTGTTTCGTCTACCTGTTGACAGCAATTCATCTCCACCTGAATTGTTAGGTTTCACCCGTAACACAAATCAGATGGAGTCTTCTTGCCGAAAAGGATAAAATGACATGTGTTTCCAAAAATCTCTATACAATTGTATTATGATAGTTGCTTCCACTTCGTTCCTAAAACAGGACGCTCGTAATTTTGTATCTTATGAATGAGTGCATCTGCCGTCTCAGCTGAAACGATTAACTCTCTATTCGATGGATTCATAAACCCTTCTTCTGCTGCACGTTCAACCATTTGCAGAATTGGTCCGTAGAAATCTTTTATGTTCAATAAACCAACTGGCTTACTATGTATACCAATTTGTGACCAACATACAACTTCAAATAGCTCTTCAAAGGTTCCATATCCGCCTGGCAGTGCAATAAAAGCATCCGCAAGCTCTGCCATTTTCGCTTTACGTTCATGCATCGTTTCCACTTCAATTAATTCTGTTAATCCTGTATGAACAATTTCTCCTCGGAATAGTCCGCGCGGCATAACACCTGTCACACGACCACCTAAGCGAAGTACTTCGTTTGCTACTTCTCCCATTAATCCGACGCATGAACCTCCATATACAAGCTCATAGTCGTTCTCAACAAACATTTTACCTAATTCAATTGCCTGCTCTTTGAACTCTGGTCTCTCCCCTAAATTTGAACCTGCAAACACACAAATCTTTCTCATTCCTACACCCCGAAACTATATATTGTTATGATACAATTGTCATTGTACAACATATTGAGGAGATGAGGAAGAAATGGATATCGTCGCATTTGAAAGATGGGTTGAGGAATTTTATGAAAAACGAAGCTGGTCACAGTATAATTCCTTTATTCGCTTAAATTTCTTAACAGAGGAAGTTGGGGAAGTTTCACGCGTTGTTCGCGCTATTGAAATCGGTCGTGATCGTCCTGATGAAGACGCAAAAACAGAAGAAGAACTAAAACAAGAACTAAAAGAAGAACTTGGTGATGTACTATCTAATCTTATTATTCTTTCACAAAAATATGATTTGGATTTACAAGACATTATGGATGCACACGTCACAAAGCTTTCGAAAAGGTTTGAAACATCTAAATGAGAACATTATCAATTATGATATAATATTCTTGTCACAATACTAAGGGGGATTTTATGTTATCTAAAAAATTGCACGACGCACTAAACGATCAAATGAATTTTGAGTTTTACTCTGCCCACGCTTATATGGCAATGGCTGCTTACTGTACGGCAGAGAGCTATGATGGATTCGCTAACTTTTTCCTTGTACAAGCTGAAGAAGAGCGTTTCCACGCAATGAAGCTTTATAACTACATTAATGACCGCGGTGAGCGCGCTATTGTTACTGGATTTGATAATCCTAACAACGAATACGAATCTGTATTAAATGCTTTTGAAGTTGCACTTGAGCACGAGCGTGAAGTAACGAAACGCATTTATCACTTATCTGATATCGCTTGGGATGAGCGTGAACATGCAACAATTACATTCTTAAAATGGTTCGTTGACGAGCAAGTTGAAGAAGAAGCTTCATTTGATAGCATCATCCAAAAATTAAAACGTATTACAAGCGATTCAAACGCACTATTTATGCTAGATGCTGAATTAGAGAAACGTACATTTACGCCTCCAGCTGAGTAGTATTTCAATCACCTTAATGAATATATTAAGGTGATTTTTTATTTCTTCTCTAAGCTGAATAACCCTCGCCACATCCTTCTTATAAAGCCCTGAAACCTTTTCAACAAAGTCACTATGAGTAAAAGTCCCATCGCCTTCTTCTACTATGCTCAAATATCCATGTATCAATTTTAAAAATGCTCTAGCATCTTCTCCAGTTAATTGATCAATGTTCTCTATAATCTCATCAAACTCCCTTACACTATCCGCTTCTTTCACCCTAATTCCCCCTCTCTATATTATTTATCATACTAAAATAAAAAAAGTCGTTCATCCCTCTAAGCGAGAGATAAACGACTTCTTTACTATTTTATTAAAGCATAACCCCAACGATAATCGCTGATAATATACTTACTAACGTGGCACCGTATACAAGTTTTAGTCCGAATGATGATACAACGTTTGCTTGTTTACCATCGATACTCTTCGTTGCACCTGCGATAATTCCGATAGATGAGAAGTTCGCAAATGATACAAGGAAAATTGATAAAATACCTACTGTACGAGTTGATAAGTCGCCAGCTACTTTTCCTAAATCAAGCATCGCAACAAATTCGTTTGTTACTAATTTCGTTGCCATAATTTGTCCTGCTGCCAGCATCTCTGATGTTGGAATACCCATTACGAATGCTAATGGTGAGAAGACATATCCTAAAATACTTTGGAATGTGATTCCGAAAATTGAATCGAATACACCGTTAATTGCTGTAATTAATGCTACGAAACCGATTAGCATCGCCGCTACTGTTACAGCGATAGAGAAACCAAGCATAATATATTCGCCTAACATTTCAAAGAATGTTTGCTTCTTATCTTCTTGCAATTCTAAAATATCGTCTTCTTCTTTTACTTCATATGGATTAATGATATGAACGATAATGAATCCACTGAATAAGTTTAAGACAAGTGCTGTTACTACATATTTTGGATCAATCATTTTCATATAAGAACCAACGATTGACATCGATACTGTTGACATTGAAGATGCACAAAGTGTGTATAAACGATTTTTCGGTAATTTGCTTAGTTGATCTTTTACTGTAATGAATACTTCCCCTTGACCAACAATTGCAGCTGCTACCGCATTATATGATTCTAGTTTTCCTAAACCGTTAATTTTACTTAATAGGAAACCGACTGCACGAATGATAATCGGTAAAACTTTAATATGTTGTAAGATCCCAATTAGTACTGCTAAGAAAATAATTGGTAATAATACTGTTAAGAAGAATGGTGCTTGTCCATCATTTGCTAGACCACCAAATACGAAATTAACCCCTGCTTCCGCAAATTTTAAAATAGCGCCAAACCCATCTGCAATCCCTTTTACTAATACAAATCCGACCTTTGTATTTAGTAAGAAATACGCAAGCACCAATTGAATGACAAGCATAAGTGCAATTGGTTTATATTTAATTTTCTTACGATCTGAACTGATAAGGAACCCTAGTACAAATACTACAAGTAAACCGACTAGAAACATTACTATTTTCATATGTGAATCCTCCACTTCTCCCACGAGTTATTGGTCGTATAACGTATAACGAATGACGTCTGACCATTGATGTTAAAAAATTTAAAACCCCTAAATACTATTCAACTGTTATCTAAAATCAGTAAGCGTTTACATAAATTACAATTTATAAAAGGTAGCCTCTTCTCTCCTACCATATTTGAAAGTCTGAAATTGATACCACCTACAAATCAAATTGTAAGCGTTATCTAGACGAAATGCAATATAAATTTTAAAAGATTTTCATATGTTAATATATTCCTAATTAATTGGTTTTTTCATGCAAATTTACCATAAAAAAAATAGCCCTAGCTATGAGCTAGGGCCACCTTTTTATAGCATAACACCAACGATAATCGCTGATAGAATACTTACTAATGTCGCACCGTACACAAGGCGTAGACCGAATGATGATACAACATTTGATTGATTTTCATCGATACCTTTCGTTGCACCTGCGATAATTCCAATTGATGAGAAGTTCGCAAATGATACAAGGAATACAGAAAGGATACCAACTGTACGAGCTGATAAATCGCCAGCTACTTTTCCAAGATCAAGCATTGCAACAAACTCGTTTGATACTAATTTTGTTGCCATAATTTGTCCCGCTGTTACCATCTCTGCTTGTGGGATACCCATTACGAATGCTAATGGTGAGAAAATATATCCTAAAATAGCTTGGAATGTAATACCGAACATTGAATCAAACAAGCTATTGATTGCTGTAATTAATGCCACGAAACCAAGTAACATCGCTGCTACTGTAATCGCGATTGTGAAACCAAGCATAATATATTCACTTAACATTTCAAAGAATGACTGTTTTTTCTTATTTTCTAATTTCAGTGTATCTTCTTCTTCTGTAATATCGTACGGGTTAATAATATGAATAATAATGAAACCACTAAATAAATTTAATACAAGTGCTGTTACTACATATTTTGGTTCGATCATTTTCATGTAAGAACCGACGATTGACATTGATACTGTCGACATGGAAGATGCACATAATGTATATAAACGATGTTTTGGGATTTTACTTAATTGATCTTTTACTGTAATAAATACTTCTGCTTGCCCAACAATGGCAGCTGCTACTGCATTATATGATTCTAATTTTCCTAGACCATTTACTTTACTTAACAAAGTACCAATAGCGCGAATAAATATCGGTAAAATTTTAAAGTGTTGCAGAATTCCAATTAAAACGGCAAAGAATACGATTGGTAATAATGCTGTTAAGAAGAATGAAACCTCTCCTTTATTAACAAGGCCACCAAATACGAAAACGATTCCAGCTTCCGCATATCCAAGAAGCGCGCCAAATCCATCTGAAATTCCTTTTACTAAAATATAACCAACTTGTGTATTTAATAAGAAATAAGATAACGCTAGCTGAATAACAAGCATAATTGCGATTGGTTTGTACTTAATCTTCTTTCGATCGGCACTTATAAGAAAACCGAGTACAAATACAACGAGTAATCCTACAAGAAACATAACAAACTTCATTAATAAAATCCTCCATTTAACTCTTCATTAACGTTGAACGTCTGACCACTCAAAATAAGAAATAATCCGAACTTTCCATTTCTCCTCCAAAAGCTACAATCGGATAGGAAAGATCATAAAACCTCTTGTTTCAAAGGCATTTCCCATTCTAACATAAATCACAACTCATATCCGCACTTTTCTTAAAAAAATTACATTTTATTATAAAACATTCAAGAATGTTCGTCTTTTGCATTATAAAGTGAAGCTTTAATGAGCGGGAATTTTACTTCTCACAAATAGCTGGATAAAACAAAAAATGAGCATCAAGTTTCACTTGATGCTCACCTCATTATACCGCTTTTTCTTTATCTGCTACTTGCTCTTCCCAGCACTCTGTATTTTTCAGGCCTGGAATAGAATTTGCGTAGAAGACCGGATCTTTTCCTTGTTTCTTCTGCTTAATATAATCTGATAACGCTGCAAAAGCGTACTTAGAAAGGAATACGATCGCTACTAAGTTAATAACAGCCATAATCCCCATAAATAAATCTGCTAAATCCCAAACGATTTGAATTGTTGCTACAGACCCTAACATAACCATACCAAGTACAGCAATGCGGTATGCATTTAATAGCACTTTACTTCCATTTAAGAACTCAATATTTGTTTCACCATAGTAGTAGTTACCTACTAATGAACTGAATGCAAATAAGAAGATTGCCACCGCTACAAATACAGAAGCCCATGGGCCGATATGCTGACTTAACGCTTGTTGCGTTAATTGAATACCATTTAGATCAGCTGCATTATGCACATCTGATAAAAGAATAATAAATGCTGTACAACTACAAATTAATAATGTATCTGTAAATACCCCTAAAGTTTGAATGAAACCTTGTTTAACTGGGTGCGTTACGTTTGCAGTCGCAGCTGCGTTCGGCGCACTACCCATACCTGCTTCATTTGAGAATAATCCACGTTTTACCCCTAATAAAATCGCAGCTCCTAATCCTCCGCCTACTACTTCTTTAATTCCGAAAGCATGTAAGAAAATTTCTTTAAATACATACGGAATTGCCGTAATATTTGTTACAACAACGAATAATGCCACAGCTACATAAATAATCGCCATTACTGGAACGATCATCTCAACCGCACGAGCAATTCGTTTTACTCCGCCGAAAATAATAACTGCAAGTAAACCAGCCATTACAAGACCTACTAATCTACTATCTGTTTTGAATGCACCATCAAAAGCAGCTGCTACAGTATTAGATTGTACAGCGTTAAAAATTAATCCGAAACTTACTGTTATTAATACAGAGAAAATAGCTCCAAGCCATCGTTTATTTAATCCCTTTTCCATATAATACGCTGGACCACCACGGAACGCATTCCCATCTTTTACTTTATAAATTTGCGCTAATGTGCTCTCTACAAATGCAGAAGCACCCCCAATTACCGCAATTAACCACATCCAAAATACCGCTCCTGGTCCACCTGCTGAAATTGCGATAGCTACACCAGCTAAGTTACCAGTACCTACACGAGAAGCTGTACTCATACAAAATGCTTGGAATGATGATACGCCGCTCTTCTCTTTTTGCGCTTTTCTCGTTTTTGAGCTTGCCCCATCCCCAAGCAAACGAATCATTTCACCGAAGTAACGAACTTGGACAAATTTCACACGAAATGAAAAGTAGAGCCCTAACCCAATTAACATCGCAATAATGACATATGACCAAAGGACATTATTTATATCCCCAATTACCTTAGCTAAAAAATCCATAATTGTATTGCCCCCTCTTCCTAACAATAAGAAAATTATATTCTAAAAACTTTTAGTAATCAAGAATTTTCGACAAATTCATGTTATATTTTATAACATGACGGCGTTACATCATATGACATGAGGCTTTTTTCATAAAATAAAACTATACTCAGCTAGCGCATTTCCCTAATACCCAACCACATATTTTCGACAAATCACAGAAAAAAAGACCAAACAAAAAGAGCATCGAATTCATCTCGATGCTCTTTTTTATTACACTGCTTTTTCTTTATCTGTTACCGCTGACTTATCCCAACACTCTGTATTCGTTAAACCAGGAATAGAATCTGCACTGAAGACCGGATCTTTTCCTTGTTTCTTTTGCCTTACATAGTCTGCCAAAGCAGCATATGCAAATCGCCCAAGAAGTGTAATCGCAATTAAGTTTGTAATTACCATTAGACCCATAAATAAATCTGCCATATTCCATACGACTTGAAGCGTCGCAATAGAACCGAATAACACCATTCCAACTACCGCAATACGGTAAATCGTTAACCAAGTTTTACTTTGTTTAATGAATTCAATATTCGTTTCACCATAATAGTAATTTCCTAAAAGTGAACTGAATGCAAATAAGAAAATAATAATCGCTAAGAAACTGCTCGCCCATGGGCCAATTTGTGAACTTAATGCATTTTGCGTTAATTCAATACCTTCTAAATTCGTTGCTTTATATGCACCAGAACATAGTACGATAAATGCTGTTGATGTACATACTAAGAATGTATCTACTAAAACACCAATCGTTTGAATAAAACCTTGTTTCGCTGGATGCGTTACATCAGCTGTTGCTGCCGCGTTCGGCGCACTACCCATACCTGCTTCGTTCGCGAATAATCCACGCTGAATACCATATTTCATTGCAGCACCGATACCGCCACCTACAGCTGAATCTAAACCGAATGCACCTTTAAAGATTTCTGTAAACACATCTGGTATTAAATAGAAGTTCTTAATGACAACAAAAATAGCGACCGCAATATAAATAAGCGCCATTGGTGGAACAATCATTTCCGACATACGTGCGATACTTTTTACACCACCAAAAATAATAACCGCAACTAATGCAGCTAATGCAATCCCAACAATATAACGCTCAATACCAAAAGCATTTTTAAATGCTAATGTAACTGTATTTGCTTGTACTGAGTTAAAAATTAAACCATAACTAATTGTAATAAGGATAGAGAACCAAATTCCCATCCAACGTTTATTTAAACCTTTTTCCATATAATAAGCAGGACCACCACGGAAGCCACTGCCATCTTTTATTTTATAAATTTGTGCAAGCGTACTTTCTACGAAACTTGAAGAAGCTCCGATAATCGCAATAACCCACATCCAAAATACTGCGCCAGGTCCTCCCATAGAAATAGCTAACGCTACACCAGCTAAATTACCGATACCAATACGAGCTGCTGAACTCATACAGAACGCTTGGAAAGAAGATACACTACCTTTTTTACGCGTCTTTCCAGTTAATCCATCACTCATTAGTCGAACCATTTCCCCTAAATGAGTAATTTGTACGAATTTCAATTTAATAGAAAAATAAAGACCTAAACCAATTAACATTGCAATAAGAATATATGACCAAAGAATTGTATTCGTTGATGAAATAAATTGCTCTAAAATATTCATACAATTAACCCCTCCTTTTCTCCATAAAACGAATTATATTTAAAAAACATTTAAAAATCAACATTTTTCGACAATTTGCAATTTCCAAATATTAGCCAGGCTCGAAGTAACAATATCTTTATGACTCTCCTCCCTCTAACTGTGCATACTAAAACAAAAAATAAATCTACAAACTACCCCATTGACAAAAATACCAACCTGTAACTATAATGATTACAACAGGTTGTAACAAACCTAATTACAATACATTCATTTACTTTCAGATATACACTTTAACAAAACACTTTGGAGGGATTTATTATGAAAATCGGAATTATCGGAGCAACTGGTAAAGCAGGAAGTCGCATTTTAAAAGAAGCATTAGATCGCGGACATGAAGTAACTGCAATCGTAAGAAATGCTGCAAAAATTACAGAAGAAAATGTAAAAGTTTTAGAGAAAGATGTATTCACTCTTACATCTAACGATCTACAAGCATTCGATGTAGTTGTAAATGCATTCGGTGCTCCAGCAGGACAAGAACACCTTCACGTAGATGCAGGAAACGTACTAATTGAAGCTATGAAGGGTGCACCAAATACAAAATTACTTGTAGTTGGCGGCGCTGGAAGCTTATTTGTAGACGAAGAGAAAACAACACGTGTATTTGAGACACCAGGTTTCCCAGGCGAATACCTTGCAACAGCTCAAAACCAAGGTAAAAACTTAGAAATCTTGCAACAAACAAACGATATTACTTGGACATTCATCAGCCCTTCTGCACTATTTGCATTAGGAAAACGCACAGGCTCTTATACAGCTGGAAAAGACAATCTGCTTGTTAACGCAAAAGGTGATAGCTACGTAAGTTACGAAGACTTCGCAGTAGCAGCACTTGATGAAATTGAAAATCCAAAACACGTAAACGAACGCTTCACAGTTGTTTCTGAAGCTGAATAATAAAAAAGCTCGTAAAACGTTATGTTTTACGAGCTTTTTTATTATTATATTTGCTCTAAACCATTCGGAGTAATCTTGAAGGAAATTTCTTCAAACTTTTTCTTATCTCCTTTTCCAACGAACTCACTATTTTTGTACCAGCTTAAACGATCTGATTCGGCATGATACACTTTTACTACATCTCCATACTCGAACATCATACCATTTACTTGTTCTGCAAAATTCTTTGAAGTCTCTTGCCCTTCTGCTATTACATGCTTTTTCTCATTATTATTTTGATCATATAACGTAATTCCCATATATAATTCATTGTTAAAGTAACTATGAATTTGTTCATTTGTAGACGTTACATGTAATTTCTTATCATCATAATTTAACGTTACAATAGAACGAACAACATTACTAAGCCCTTGGTATACAATGCTGTCTCCATACGTTACTTCTACTGGCACTTCCGTCACTTTCTTATTTCCAAAGCGATCTTTCGTTTCTACCTTTACTTTTTGTTCACCGATTTTTGTCGTATCCAGATTTTCTACAAAACCGATTACTTCTCCATCTTTCACTTGAACAAATTTTTGTGCTTCTAATTTATCAGCGTTTGTTCCAATTACTACTTTTTGCGGTACAGCTGTTACTTCTTGTTGAGACTCCACTCTCTCGAAACCTTGCTCTGTCACTTTAAAGATTACTTCATGAACACCATACTGCGCATTCACTAATTCATTCTTTTTATACACTTTAAACCTATCAAACTCTTTTTGATATACCTTTACCATATCCCCATATTCAAAAGCCATTCCGTTGAATTGTTCTGCGAATCCTTTTGTGTTTTCAGATCCCTTTACTGATACTTCTTTCTTTTCTTTTCCATCTTTATCGTATACAGTCATTCCCATATATTTTTGTTCTTTAAATGATGTATGCGCCGAACCTTCTGCACCCGTTGTATTAAATTTCTTTTCTTCATGATTTAATGTTACAACTGACTTTATATTACTTCCGCCATAACTTGTACCAAAGAACATAATACTATCTCCGTAAATCACTTCCATTGGTACTTCCGTCACTTTCTTATTTCCAAAACGATCTTTCGTTTCTACTTTTACTTTTTGTTCACCAATTTTTGTTGTATTCGGTTTTTCCACAAAATCAATTACTTCTCCGTTTTTCACTTGAACGAAGTCTTTTACATTTAATTTTTCAGTGTCTGTTCCGATTACTACTTTTTGTGGTACTGCCGTTACTTCTTGCTGAGCTCCCATTCTCTCAAAGCCCTTTTCGGTTACCTTAAAGAGTAATTCTTTTTCTACTTTCGCCTTTCCTTGACCGATAAACTCATTATTTTGATACCAATTCAAGCGATCTGATTCTGCGTGATATACTTTAACAACGTCACCATACGCAAACTCTAATCCATTAATCGTTTTTGCGAATTCTTCCGCATTTTCAACGCCTTTTACAGTTACTTTCTTTTTTTCTTTTCCATTTGAACCTAGTAACGCGAATTCAAAATACGTATCTTCTTTAAAATAAGAATGCACTTGATTTGAATTAGCCATCGCACTAAACTTTTTCTGATCATGTTGCAGCGTTACAATTGATTTAACATCACCATCATCTATGTAATTAAGCCCTTTAAATACTAAGCTATCACCATAACTAACATTTGCTACAACCGGAATTAAATTCTTATTACCTTTTTCATCTATAATTTCTACTTTTACAGTTTTTTCTCCAACTTCAGGCTTACCTTGTATAATCACACCTGTTGTTTTTACATCTTTGCCTAAATTCTGTACAAGTTCTTTTGCTTTTTTCTCATCATATGTAGTACCGATTACTACATTTTGTATTTTTTCATTATTTGGCTCGCCATATGGAACTTCATATAACTCAGTTTGTTTTTCACGAATTGGATTGCTATCTGTAGATAACCATATTTCTTTTTCTAATTTTGGTAAATTTAATTTTTCAATCTTTTCTCTCGTAGCATCATTTGCAAATAATCCCCATTTATCAAAGAAAGGAATTAAATTTTGTCCTGCCACTTTTGACGTCATATAAATAAACATCTGCTTTTTCTCTTCATCAGATTTAGGCAGTTCTGTATCATGTAACAAACGATACATTTGATGTAAATTCGGATAGAATTGATCCCCATAAGCTAAATGTAACTGCCAAAACATAACTAATTTCTCAAATACATCCATCTTTTCTTGTGCATCCGGTTTACCTAAATAAGCAAATGCAGCTTCATAGCGCCCCTCTTGCTCTAACCTTGTTTTATGCCCAAATGTAGTTTGAACTGCCAAAGAATAAATATTAACGGTTACTTCTCCAAGTCCATCCCATAACCAAGTATTCTGTTGATGTTGATGTCCCACTTCATGCCAAGGCCCCCATCCATCATTAGTTAACTCTTCTAGATTTAGTACTGGACCTAAATTCCCTTTACTATAAGCTGTTCGATAATAAGTCGCATACATATAATTGTCCGTATACCAGTCTTCAACAAAATGAATGGAATGTTTACCTTGATTCGCAACACCCACACCATCTTTTGATAAACCTGATATCTTATGTTCTATATTAATTATTTCATCGTGTTTCTTTAATAACGCAGCTGGATCTTCTTGTTTTAAATGCCCCGCTACAGTCTCAGGATGCATAGTTGATAAACTATTTTCTCCCTTCATTTCTATTGCATATGGATCAGGATTCTCTGCCAACATACGTTTCCAATCTTTTGTCGTATGCTTTCCTAAAATAAATAAAGGATTTGTTGTACCACCTTTTTTCACTTTAGCGACTAATTCTCCTGTGTTGTGATAATTATAAAAGTATAATAGTCCCCCATTTGAAGAAGAAATTTTATTCTCACCAGGATTTAAATTGAATTGTTTAGGTTCTTCTTTTTCATAAGAATATGTACCAATATAAGCTTTAATCTGTTGAGTCCCTTCTACTTGAATAACTACTTCTTCACCTGGCTTTACATAAATGCCCGTTGGTTCATAAGGAGAAAAACTCATTCGACGCTGATGCAACTCACGCATCTCTTCTACATTACCTTTTGGCAGCAATTGATACACTCGCTCTTCTTGCTGCTTCTCCTTATCTTCAATCGTCATCTCTGCATACACCTTAGGTACTTCAAGTCCATATGGCGTTAATAACGTAGCTAAACAAACACCAGCCACTAATACCCTACTCGTCTTTTTCTTCGACATAATCTGTGTCCCCTGTTCCTTTATTTAGAAAAACCAACATATATTCATTTAATAAGAAATCCTATTATTTTTATAAAAAAATTTAATGAATAGACTAACACCTCGCGCACCTGTATCTATTACTACTGCATTTCCCTCCATGTATTCGCTTTCTTACATTGTAAAATTTTTATGTAATATGCCCTCCTCACTTCTCTCTATTTGTGATGAGTTCTCTTCGTACATAAAAAGAGAATAGTAAAAGATATAATTTAGTATTGTCATCTATACATCCGAAAATAAAAATAGTAATATAAACTTACATTTTCTTCATATATGACCATCTATAGGTAGTTTTTCCAACTGAATTGTACACGCTTTACACTTTGTTTGATAGACTTTCCAATTAGAATAATGTTACAATTTCGTGAATTTAATCTATTGATTGTAACGTTTAGATTTTATTATATTTTGTTATTTCCAAATAATTTTCCCAACATAAAAACAGTTTTTTATCTAGTTAATAATTATCTTGATATAATTTTAAATTTCATATATAAAAAGCATTGGTTAATACCAATGCTTTCATCCTTACCTTTTATATTGATTCGGTTTATGCGGTTCATTTGGAGTATGTGGTTTATTATTATCATGACCATTTCCTTTTTTCCAACTCACTGATAACTCCGGACTTGTTTCTTCTTCACTACGCTCAAGTAATACAACTGCATTTTGAATTGTCGGTGTACCTTTATGTGCAATCCCTTGTAGCTTCGTTAATTTCCCGATTACTTTAAAGCTAAATCCACCAGCTGGTGTTTGTTTCGGAATTAAAATGCGGAACTTTTCTCCTACATTAAATTCTGTTTTTGCTTCGCCTTTTTCATTTACAAATTTCGCTCCTGCTGGTGCACCTATTGCTTGCACTTTATACGTCCCGCTTTTTGCATTTGTTTCTACTGTATATAAACCTGTTTCAAAGAAATCATTTTTCAATACTGCTTGTTGTTCTTCCAATGGTACGACACTCATCGTAATTTCTTGTAATTCTTCACTAGCGCTTGCTTTTGCAACGATATCTTTCGTTACCTTTTCTACATTTTTATTACGGAAATCTAAATCATTAATATCGATTTGTTTTAACGCATCCCATACCGCAAGCTGCGTTGCGTAATGCGCTTCTCTCCAATCAGAAACACCTAATTCTTGTGGACTCTTTTGTGGATATCCATTCAATAGTACACGGTACACATTAATATCCACTTTACCCATTTCCGGTAAATCTTGACCGCTCGGAGATTTCAAATCTACATTTAAGCAAAATGCAATTTTTCCATCTGCCGTTTTAATAAGTTCTGTTCGAATTGGCTTCTTCTTTGACTTACTATAACTCCAATCCATTTGATACTTTGTATGGTCCATAACTTCGGCAAATGCTTTTTGAAGTGGGAATAACACAAATAACACACTTAAAAACATAGCTAGAAGTTTGAACGATTGCTTTATATTCATGTTTACAGCCCCTTATAACAAACTTAATACTAAGTAGTATTTAATTAGAAAATATTTTTATGCACAAAAAAAGAGTGCATAAAAGCACTCTTTTTTCTTTCTTACTTTAATCTTAGAAATCGAAGTTATCAGGATCTGGACCAACGCGGTGATTTTGATTTAACGCATCGATTTTTTCCATATCTTCTTTCGTTAACTCAAAGTTAAATACATCAGCGTTTGCAATGATGCGGTGTTCTTTCGTTGATTTTGGAATTGTAATTACTCCATTTTGAAGATCCCAACGTAAAATAACTTGCGCTGTTGTTTTACCGTGTTTCTCAGCAATTGCTTGTAATGTTTCGTTATCTAATAATTGACCTTGCATTAATGGTGACCATGCTTCCATTTGAATACCTTGTTCTTTACAGAAAGCTTGTAATTCTTTTTGTGTCAAACGAGGGTGGTATTCTACTTGGTTAATCATTGGCTTGATTTCTGCATCTTTCATTACATCTTGTAAGTGATGGATTTGGAAGTTACTTACACCAATTGCACGTACGCGCTCTTCTTTATAAAGTGTTTCTAACGCTCTCCATGTATCTTTATATTTTCCTTCTACAGGCCAGTGAACAAGGAATAAATCTAAATAATCTAGTTCTAATTTCTTTAAACTCTCTTCGTATGCAGCAATTGTTTCTTCATATCCTTGATCTGCATTCCACACTTTTGAAGTGATGAATAAATCTTCTCTTGAAATACCAGTTGCTTCGATACCTGCACGGATTCCTTCACCTACAGCTTTTTCATTTCCGTAAATTGCAGCTGTATCGATACTGCGGTATCCTGCTTTAATCGCTGATTTTACAGCTTCTACAAGTTCTGGTCCTTCTTCTACTTTAAATACACCTAAACCGAACCAAGGCATTTCTACACCATTATTTAATACTACTTTACTTTGTAAGTTTTTCATTTTATTTTCTCTCCTTTTATTTTGCTTGATCTCTTTTTTCTAATGTCATGCTCCACGCTGTTAAAATAACAGCAGCTACTACCATAATGCCGCCTACCCAAGCAGTATGGATTAACCCTAATGAATTCGTTACAAGGCCACCTATATAAGAACCTAAAGCGATTCCTCCGTTAAATGCGGCAATATTTATTGCTGAAGCAACATCAACCGCACTCGGAACAAAGCGCTCTGCCAATATAACTACATATACTTGCAGCCCCGGAACATTCATAAATGCGAATAGTCCCATGAAAATAATTGTGATTAATCCAGCTACTTTAAATGGCGCTGTAAATGTTAAAACAAATAATATAATCGCTTGAATCAAGAACATGTAAAATAGCGCTCGAATCGGATTATGATTCGATAACTTTCCGCCGACCATATTCCCTATCGCAATGGCAATTCCATACACTAATAAAATGATAGTAACAGTACTTGCTTCAAACCCTGTTACTTCTTGTAATAGCGGTGATAAATACGTAAATGTTACGAATGTACCGCCGTATCCAAGTGCAGTAATAATGAAAACAAGTAATAGTCTTCCATTTTTAATTAGTTTGAATTGATCACGAAACGATACAGGTACACCATTTTTCAAATTAGATGGGACTAGTATGCTGTTTGCGATAAAAGCAATAATTCCAATTACAACAATCGCCATAAATGACGCTCTCCAGCCAAATTGTTGCCCAATAAAGGTACCAATTGGCACACCTGTAATAGTCGCAACTGTTAATCCAGTAAACATAATCGCAATGGCACTAGCACGTTTATTCTCTGGTACGATTGCGGCCGCGATTGTAGATCCTATCGACATAAACACACCATGTGCAAACGCAGCTACAATCCTTGCGATAATTAATACAGTGAAGCTTGTTGCTATTGCCGCAATGCCATTACCAATAATGAAAATAACCATAATCCACATTAATAATGTCTTTCTCGACATACTAGCTGTTAACGCTGTTAAGACAGGAGCTCCTACCGCTGCCCCTAACGCATATAGGGAAACAGTTAAACCAGCTGTTGTAACCGAAACATTTAAATCTTTTGAAATGGATGGTAATAAACCGACACTAATAAATTCGGTCGTACCAATCCCAAACGCACTAATTGCTAGTGCTAATAAAGCAAACATACTTCTTCGGTTCGTCTGAACTTCGGAAGATGGTACTGTATATGAACTCAATTGAATTCCTCCTTATTACAAGAAATCCAATCATAATAGTGCGATAAAAAGGCCCTTTTATCTTCTAAAAAATATATTTAATCTCTACAAATGCTATTATGAATGGTTTCATTCTTTTTTTGAAGAACGCACTTTAAAGTACTATAGGCACCAAAAGGTAACATAGTCACTTTTCAGTACCGTACTACTCATTTGCCTCTTACATGTGCTATTATGAAACATATTTAACATGATAAAAAGTACGTACTTTAAAGTGCTATAGGTACTAAAAAGTAACATTTGTATTATTTAACACTCACACAAGGAGGGTTTCATATGAAGAAATATAATATTCCTGTAGAGGCGACCTTAGAAGTTATCGGCGGCAAATGGAAGGTTGTTATTCTTTGTCACTTAACGAAAGGTACAAAGAGAACGAGTGAACTAAAACGTTCAATGCCTGGTATTACACAAAAAATGTTAACGCAGCAATTACGTGAATTAGAAGACGACGGCGTTATTCAAAGAAAGGTATACAATCAAGTTCCACCAAAAGTAGAATATTCTCTTACTGATTACGGTTGGTCTTTAGAATCCATTCTTGATTCTCTTTGTTCTTGGGGCGAATGCCATCTTGAAAAGGAAGGTAACACATCGATGCTAATTGCGGAAGGTGAATAATAGGAAAAAGGAAAAAACGAACATAAATTTGTTCATTTTTTCCTTTTTTTCTTATTATATATGTACATTTCTAACTGAAACAAAATATTTTATACGCTTTCATACCTTGTCAGTACTACGTTATACATTCAATATCAAATAATTAGGAATCATTTTTATGTTAACATAGGTGTATATAGTATATAATATAGGATATATATTATATACACTTTCCGGTAACGGAGCTTTTCCATTATGCGGACAAGCCATATATCGGACAGTTCATAAATAATAGGTAAGACGTTATGGTTTTAGATTTATGTTTGCAGCTTACTTGCTGTCATAAATTTAAAGGCATTTTATTGTGTTTTGTGAAACTTTGTATAAAGTTTCGTAACCGTTTACTATCTTACTTATAAAAAATAAGAGTATTGCTATCGTAAAGGAGAATTGGAGATGCCAGAAACTATGACTCAAACAAAGCCAGAACAAGAAACTGTACAAATTTCTGCTAGCCAAGGACAACTTGATGTACTTGATCAGTTGTTAAAACCTGAGGTACAAGAATCATTAACAACACTAGTGGAACAGCTTCCAAAATTAACTGAGCTTGTTAACATTTTAACTAAGTCTTATGACTTCGCTCAAACTGTTGCTACTGATGAAGTATTAAAAAGCGACACTGTTGGTGCAATCACAGAGCTTGTAGAACCTGTAAAAGATACAGTGAAAAGCATGGCTGCAACTGCAATCGAAGCGAAAGATCGTGCTGACGAAAGCAACGAAGTTATTGGCCTATTCGGTCTATTAAAATTACTAAAAGATCCACAAGCACAAAAAATGTTCCGCTTTGTGAACGCATATCTTCAAATTAGTGCAGAACGTAACAATAAATAAGTTAACTTATAACAACAATTAGTAAAGACGGGGGATATCATACTATGTCAAAACAAATTGTCATCTTAGGCGCTGGTTATGGCGGTCTTCTTGCCGCTTTAAACGTACGTAAATATTACAGCAAATCAGAAGCACAAGTTACAGTGATTAACCAATACCCAACACACCAAATCATCACTGAACTACACCGCCTTGCAGCTGGTAATGTTGCTGAGCAAGCAATTGCAATGCCACTTACAAAGCTTTTCAAAGGTAAAGACATCGATCTTAAAATTGCAACAGTTGAGTCATTCTCAGTTGATAGCAAAGAAATTAAATTAGCTGGCGGCACTACTTTATCTTACGATGCACTTGTAGTTGCTTTAGGAAGTAAAACTGCTTACTTCGGTATTCCAGGACTAGAAGAAAACAGCATGGTATTAAAATCTGCTGCTGATGCAAACAAAATCTACAAACACGTTGAAGACCGTATTCGTGAATACGCGAAAACGAAAAACGAAGCTGATGCTACAATCGTAATCGGTGGTGGCGGATTAACTGGCGTTGAGCTAGTTGGTGAGCTTGCTGACATTATGCCTAAACTTGCAAAAAGCCACGGCGTAAATCCAAAAGAAGTTAAACTTCTTCTTGTTGAAGCAGGTCCAAAAATCCTTCCAGTATTACCAGACCACTTAATCGAACGTGCAACTACTAGCCTAGAAGCACGCGGCGTTACATTCTTAACTGGTCTTCCTGTAACAAACGTTGCTGGCAATGAGATCGACTTAAAAGACGGTCAAAAACTTGTTGCTAACACATTCGTTTGGACAGGCGGTGTACAAGGTAATCCACTAATCGGTGAATCAGGTCTTGAAGTTAACCGCGGACGTGCAACAGTTGATGCATACCTACAATCTACTTCTCACAAAGACGTATTCGTTGCTGGAGACAGCGCTGTTGTCTTCGCTCCAGACGGACGTCCATACCCACCAACTGCACAAATTGCTTGGCAAATGGGTGAGTTAATTGGATACAACTTATACGCAGCACTAGAAGGCAAAGCATTCGAAGAGTTCGCACCTGTAAACTCTGGAACACTTGCTAGTCTAGGACGTAAAGATGCTGTTGCTACAATCGGAGCAAGCAATACTCCACTTAAAGGCTTACCAGCATCATTAATGAAAGAAGCAAGTAACGTTCGTTACTTATCACACATTAAAGGTCTATTCAGCTTAGCTTACTAATCTGAATATAAGCCCGAATCATGCCCTGCATGGTTCGGGCTATTTTTATCCGTAATTTTCTCTAACTTATTTATTCGGCAGAAGAATAAAATAATCCTTTAAATTATCTAAATTTACTGATTATTTTATGTCTAAATTGTGTATATGAAAGAATGGAAGTATTCTTCCTACTCCCATCCTTTCACACAAATTATTCTCCTAACTTCACAAGGCTATAGTTCTTCTTCCCTTTACGGATAATAATAAATCGTCCATCAAATGAATTCTCTATAGTAACATCCGTGCCTACATCTGTTACTTTTTCACCATTCATAGAAATCGCACCATTATTAATGTCTTCGCGTGCTTGTCTTCTAGATGGTTCAATTCCTAAATCAACTAGCCATTCTACGATGTTTTTCGTCTCTTTTGAAGACTGGAATGTTGGCATTTCTTTAAAGCCTTGTTCAATTTCATCAGCTGTTAACGATTTAATATCTCCGCTAAATAACGCTGCTGTAATTTTCACAGCTTGCAGGAATGCTTCTTCTCCGTGAACGAATTTTGTCATTTCTTCCGCTAATACTTTTTGCGCTTCACGTTTATGAGGCTCTGTTTCTACCTTGACCGCTAATTCATCAATGCGCTCTTTCGTTAAGAATGTAAAGTATTTCAAGTATTTGACTACGTCACGGTCATCTGTATTTACCCAGAATTGGTAAAATTCAAACGGTGTCGTTTTTTCAGGATCAAGCCAAACAGCGCCACCTGCCGATTTACCGAACTTCGTACCATCTGATTTCAATAATAACGGAATCGTTAATCCGAATACTTTCGCTTCGTGCCCTTCTAGCTTACGAATTAAATCTAATCCACTCGTAATATTTCCCCATTGGTCACTACCACCAATTTGCAGTTGCACATCTTCTTTCGTGTATAAGTGATGGAAATCCATCGCTTGCAAGATTTGGTACGTAAATTCCGTGAAAGAAATTCCTGTATCTAAACGGCTTGCTACAATATCCTTTGCTAACATACCATTAATGCTAAAGTTTTTTCCGTAATCACGTAAAAACTCAATAATGTTTATTTCATGTGTCCAGTCGTAGTTATTTACCATCTTCACTTCGCTATTTCCGCCAAAATCAAATAGCTTTTTCATTTGTGCTGTTAACGCATCTACATTATGCTGAACTACTTCTAACGTTTGAAGTTGGCGTTCTGATTGACGTCCACTCGGATCACCAATTGTTCCTGTTGCCCCACCAATTAAAATAACTGGATGATGGCCAGCTAACTGGAATCTCTTCATCATCATAAACGGAATCAAATGTCCGATATGCATACTATCACCAGTCGGATCCACTCCGCAGTATAGTGAAATCTTTTTCTCTTCTACTAACTTACGTAAACCTTCTTCATCAGTCTGTTGATTAACGGCGCCGCGCCATTCTAATTCATCAATGATATTCATCTTTTGTCATCCCCTTTATTTTTTAAAAACAAAAAATCCCTATGTCTATGACATAGGGACGATTATTCACCGTGTTACCACCCAGTTTGTATAAATAGCATAGCTACTCATACCACTCTTAGCAATAATATCGATTGCCAATCCGCTTAGCATTACCTAAGATACTCCAGAGTGTAATTCGCAAGTTTGTTTGTGCTAGGTTCCAGCAACCCCTAGCTCTCTCGTTAACAGTGACAAACTGCTACTGGGCTCTTTCAACGTATGTTATTTGTTAAATTATTAGCCATTATATTGAATTAAAAACAAATTGTCAATAATCGCCAAATATTATTTTAAAATAATTCCCATCTTCATACGTATTCCTTTATTACTTATCTTCTCCAATAATCCTTACTTCTCGCTCTAACTTCACACCGAATTTCTCTTCAACTGTTTTTTGCACGAAATGAATTAAATCGATGTAATCTTGTGCTGTTCCGTTATCAACATTCACCATAAATCCAGCATGCTTTAGAGAAACTTCCACTCCACCAATTCGCTTACCTTGTAGTCCTGATTCTTGAATCAATTTACCAGCAAAATTATTTGGTGGGCGTTTAAATACGCTACCGCATGAAGGATATTCTAGAGGTTGTTTTGACTCACGTTTAAACGTTAAATCATCCATTTTTTCTTTAATTTCTTCACGTACACCTTCTTCAAGTTCAAATCTCGCTTCAAGAATAATGTAGTGATTGTTAGCAAATACACTCTTACGATATCCAAATTCAAATGCTTCTTTCGTTAAAGTACGTAGCTCTCCATCACCTGTCATTACGACAGCTTCTGTTAATACAAACGAAATTTCACCGCCGTAAGCACCAGCATTCATATATAATGCTCCGCCCACTGAACCTGGAATACCACAAGCGAACTCAAGGCCCGTTAAGTTATGATCTAACGCAATACGTGATACATCAATAATTGCTGCACCGCACTGTGCTACAATCGTTGTTCCATTTACAGTAACACCTGTAATATGAATTAAACTTACCGTAATCCCTCGAATACCACCGTCTTTAATAATGACATTCGAACCATTTCCTAAAAACGTAACTGGAATATTATATTGGTTCGCATATTTAATAACTTCTTGAATTTCATCATAATTCGTAGGCGCAACGAACACATCTGCTTTTCCGCCAACTTTAATATGCGTATGATTCTTTAACATTTCATCTCGTTTCACATGACCTTCAGGCAATACCGTACTTAAATATTCATAAACCTCTTGCATATTCATTTTACGATTCCTCTATTTCTATATTCTTTTTATCCCGTTATACGGGCCCATAATATCCCCACGTACATGAAAGAACCTAAAGTGGTGGATACAGTGTACCCAAAATCAATTCGAGACACCTATAAACCTCTTAATTATAAGAGGTGCCACTCATATTAAAATATATATTGCATAATAAAGCAACCCAAATGGGCTACTAAACTTGACATGTAACCAGAAAGACAACAATTTGTAAAATATATCACTTTTACAAAACAATATCCTTCAGTATCTTACTATACCATACGAAAAGAAAGTGGTATTTTTTTGTAATCTTTACTTTATTTTCATCAACGAAAAAGGATGCTTTTACCTATGTAAAAGCATCCTTTTCATTACTTATTTTAAATTACTTTTCGTTCTCTTCTTTTTCTTTATCAAACCATAACAGCTCATCGTCATCAACTTCACCATTATAATTGATTAGAATCTCTTCTCCCGCTTTTATATCCTTATAAGCAAAGAAGTTAAACGTATGATTCTCAAAGACAATATCATACGTTGCATTCGGATTATATGCATGATTAAATAACATGCCGTATCCTAAAAGGAATGCCGTATGATTTACCCCATACTCAAATGCGTAGTCAGCAAGTAACGTTTTCTCAATGTGTTCATGCTGTTCATTCGGATAAGAGATAACTGGTGCTGAGTGAATCAACTCGCCCTTTTTAATATCACGAGTTGCAAATACACCTCTATTAAATTCTCCATCACTAAGTTCAGAAGTCTTAACTTCGATCATATGCGTCACCTATAAAATTCTTTCTTTGAAGTATTTTATCTCGCTACCTGCGAGGTTCAACTAATAATTAGTAGCTATTAGTTGAATTTTATCTCCTTAAGCTTGGCAGAAAACGCGCAGAAAAGCAATTAAATTCCTATTAAGTCTTCGTTTAAATGAAAAAAGAGCACAAATGGTGTGCTCTCTTCAAGCGATATTACTTTTCTAAAATATCTTCTAACAATTTCACTTGCTCGCTAACAGTATGTAATGTCTTCACTGATGTATCATTTCGATGTTTTTCTTCTTCCACACTTGCTAACACTTCTTCTGTAGCCGCAGAAGTTTGCTGAATTACATTAGAAGCATGTGTAACATCCTTTACGATATTCGTCGTTTTAGCTTGGAAATTTTCTTGATGACCAACAATCTCTCTCATTACATCATTAATTGTATCAATAAACTTCCCTAAATCCGTTACATTTGTTAAAACGCTTGCTAGCATTTCGTTACATTCTTCTTGTACTCTTTCTGATTTCTCTACCTGCACTTCTACCTTGCTTGCTTGATTACTAAACTCCTTCAAAATCCCTTGAATTCTTCCAGCAGAACGATTCGATTCTTCAGCAAGCTTTAATACTTCATTCGCTACAATAGCAAACCCTTTTCCATGTTCTCCTGCTCTTGCCGCTTCAATATTTGCATTTAAAGCTAGCAAACTCGTCTGACTTGAAATATTCGTTATTACATCTACAATTTCATTAATTTGCTTCGATTGCATCATTAAATCTCTAAATATAATTCCTGATTGTGAAACAACATCATTTAAACTTCTCATGTTAGCTTCAAAACTTCTTAAAGTATTCACACTACCCTTTGAAATCTCTAAACTTTCATCAACACGAATTGATGCATTTCTTACTTGAGAGATGATTTGTTCAATATTTCCTTCCATATCGTTCAATACTTCTACTGAACGTGACATCATCTCTGATTGTGATTGCGTGCCAACTGCCACCTCTTCAAAAGCAAAATTAATGTCACTCATCGACTCCATTGATGTATTCATATTTTGTCTTAAATGATTGAAATTACTATCTAGTTTCACAACTGTTTCTTCAATAAGCCTTTGCGTCTCTTCTAGCTCCTGAGCTTTTCTCATTACTTCTTGCTTCTCATCGCTTAAACGAGACAACAGATTAGAACCAATTTTCGTGACGCCCCACATAGCGATTGTAACAATCGCTAACAAACTCGCAAAATTAGCAGCTTCAGATGCCGCTGTATAAGCAAAAAATTGATCCGGCCAATAACTACAAAGGATAAATGTACTAACAACAGCTACCCCACCAAGAATTAAAATAAGGCGCTCACTTAAATAAATAAGTGAAACCGCTAGTGTAAAGTAGACCATTTGAAATACAGCTGGGCTTTCATTAAATGCTTGTACCATAATGAAAGACATCATAAGCAACATAAATGTCATGATGTATTTATACATTGATTCCATACTTTTTATAAAAGTAAAAATCGTTCCAAATACAACGACAGAAATGCCACAAGCCCAAAACGCTAGTGCTCTCTCTGTAAAAATATATCCGTAATACCCAATCGCGATGATTCCAAGGAAGAAACTATAAATCGTAATAAACAGCAATAAATGATTTTTCTGTGATTTTTTCTCAAGGTTAGAAAAACAAGTTTTCTTTAACCATTCCATATATAAAGTCCCACCTTCTGCACTTAATTACTTCAACTTAAATACCGCACTCACTGGGTTATGATCACTATTTTCAAACTTTAAATCTTTCCCTTGTACATTTACAATCTCCACATTCGGCGAAACGATAAAGCCATCAATAATCGTAACGAAGTTTTCACCCTCCACATATTTCTTCACATCATCTCTCACCGTCATAACAGACGGATCTACAGCCCACTTAAAGCCACCATCAGTAAAGTCCTTCGGTAACTCTACTAACCACTCAGGACGCTCTTTCACAAACTTCGGATCACTTAATTGAACGTCAGAAAGCAATTGATTCCAATCTCCGCCCATTATTACGTAATCACCATTTTTATAATGCTTGTTCATATATTCTTTTAAATACTCTACTTGCTGTTTTCTAATTTTCCCGCCTTCATCATAGGCAGACAAATGTAAATTTACGAGTCTCACAAACTTCCCATTATTAACAGGAATTTTATGTTCAACAATCGCTCGATCTAAATCAAACAAACGCTTCGGCCAAGGCTCCATTCCAGGAAGCTGGAACCTATTCGCTGTTTGAACTGTATATTTAGAAAATGTACTTAATCCAGCATCTGCATATCCCATTGGACTTGTAATTGGAACAGGAACCCATTTTGTATCATAGTTCTTCCCGAATGACGAAGCATAATCAGGTAATCCCTTTTTTAAAAATTCATGCCCATTTACATCAAATGATCGAAGTGATTTTATATCAACTTCTTGTAATAACGCAAAATCACTATTCTCATTTTGTAAAAACGAAAGCATATTTTTTAAGTTCGTTTCCGTTTGATCTTTACTACTTGAACCAGATCTCTTTCCCCCATCCATAAAGAAGTCTTGGTCCTTATCTAATCCAGCATAACCAATATTAAATGTTGTAACTTTAAAGTCATTTCCTGTCGCTAATACGCGCTCTTTATTATTTTCCACCTTCAAACTTATAACATCAGCAGGCTGTTCTTTAGTAAGCGTCATATACGCTAAAAAACCACCTACAACTCCCATCCCTACTAAAATACATATAAGTACTATTTTTAATAATTTCTTCAAATAAACGCCCCTTTTCTAAAACACACAACTTAATTATCTTTATTTTCAGTTAACTGAAACTGAATGACAGACATACGAAATATTTTACCACATCGAAAACCTTATATCACTATATTTAGTTTATAAGTAATGATTCTTGCTCTTAAATCATCAAAAAATACAAAATGCCCCTACTTCTTCACTGGAAATCAAACGCGATGTTTAGTACACTATATGTAATAATCATAGGCGATGGAGTTCGCCATAACTGCTGCTTAGCTAATGACTCCTACCAGTATAACTACTGGTAGGAGTCTATTTTTTTGAGCAAGCTATTTAAAGAGGTGAGAAAATTGATTTATATTATCGTTGGCATTGCCGGTATATTAGGAGCCCTTTCTCGTTATTATTTAGGTCTTACTATTCATGAGTTTTGGCATCATTCATTTCCATTAGCCACATTACTGATTAACTTAATCGGCTGCTTCTTATTAGCATGGTTAACTACATATATTGCTCGGCTAAACATTTTACCTTCGGAGGTTATCACAGGCGTTGGAACTGGATTTATCGGTTCTTTTACGACGTTTTCAACATTTAGTGTAGAGACTATTCAATTGATCAATCATTCTGAGTGGAGCATAGCCTTCTTATATGTATCATGTAGCATACTTGGTGGCCTCATTATGTCTGGCATCGGCTATACATTTGGTGATTTCTTAATTAAGAAATCACTGACGGAAGGTGATCACATATGATGGAAGCTTTATTAGTCGCAACAGGGGGATTTTTCGGTGCGATTACACGATTCGCAATTAGCAATTGGTTTAAAAAAAGAAATAAAACTTCATTTCCAATTGCTACATTTCTCATTAATATAACAGGAGCGTTTTTACTCGGATATATAATTGGCAGTGAAGTCACTACAGGTTGGCAATTATTATTAGGTACTGGATTTATGGGGGCATTCACGACATTTTCGACGTTTAAACTAGAATCTGTTCAACTTCTCAATCGTAAAAACATTAACACTTTCCTTTTATACTTAAGTACTACTTACATAATTGGTCTCCTCTTTGCATTCCTTGGAATGAAGCTAGGGGGAATATAAAAAAAGAAAGCGACTCTTATCAGTCGCTTTCTTTCATAAGAAGTAAGTCCCGCCATATGGAATGGAAAAAAAACTAGCTGGATACACATTATAATGGACAATTTGCATTGGAAACTGTGAATACGGCATGTACTGACCTTGCATCATTTTTGCAAATTGTGCTTGTTGTTGCATTTTAATAACTTGATTCACAGCATGAATGGTTCCCTGTGCCCCAGCCAGCGTAATAGCTGCTCCTATTTGTCTTCCATTGTAAAAATAACGATTCATCATTATCCAACTCACTTATTATTTGTCTTCCATATGATATGTTTCTATTTCATAGTGAGTGTTTTGTCCCGCTTTATGAACCCCTTATCTATTACTTTTTTTCAGCTTTGAAGTAATAAATCCAAATAATAATACACCAATACCACTAAGGAACAATACATAACTTATCGGTACTAGGAAAAAGAAAGATTCTTCAAGGAATCCATTCGCTCCTACTTTACTGTTTGAAGCATGTATAGTTAAAGAAATAATCGCTAAAATCATGAAAGAAATAGCTACTACGTATTTATTTTTCATCATGTACTCTCCTTTAATTTCCACTAATCTTATTACCAACATAATAAGCCTATAAATATTATAAGTCAATAATATTTTATTGTTTATCGATAAAATATTATTGTTCAACTCATAAAAAAGGGCTAGAGACAAAACATTGTCTTTAGCCCTTTTTACGCATTTATTTCACTCTAAAATATTCCTTTTGGAACATACACATTCTTATCGCATTATGGTAGTTGCCATCAACGAAGAACTCGTCTAAAAGCTCACCTTCTACCATAAATCCAACCTTCTTATAAACATGTACTGCTTTTTCATTTTCCTTATCCACAACTAAATATATCTTATGCATATTTAATACGGAAAAAGCGTAATTCATCGCTAAACGCGTCGCATCCGCTGCATAACCATACCCTTGATAATTAGGATCAATAATAATTTGAAATTCTGTTCTTCTGTGAATATAATCGATTTCTACTAACTCAACTAATCCAACCATCTCATTATCTTTTTCAACGATAAATCGGCGTTCACTTTGATCATGTATATGTTTATCGTATAGGTCCTGTAGCTCCACAAATGCCTCATATGGCTCTTCAAACCAATACGACATAATATGTGCATTATTATTAAGTTCATGTACAAACTTTAAATCTTCTCGCTCTAATGGACGTAACTTCAATTCTTGACTCATTTCTATAACCTCCAAGTAAAAGAAACCTCTTCACTTAATTTCTCAATTTTTTTCAATTTCAAACGCCCTATTTACATTGTAAACTTTCAAGCAACTTGAAGGTCAAGACATAAAAAAGCAGTGCAAGCTTATGCCTGCACTACTACTCTTTTCTCAAATCTCTCATATTTGATATGTATAAAGCAATAACTAAAACAAGAATTGCTCCTGCGTATAATAACGTCTCCATCGGTTCCTCATGAGATACAATAATTAATCGAATTAAAGCCGTAATTCCGATATAAATAAAATAACGTAATGGGAAATGATAGTTCGATTTAAAATACTTAATAATTAATGCAATGAACTCGAAATATAAGAAATAAACGATAATACTTTCAACTAATTTATATGACGTATACTTCTTCGCTGAAAATATGTATTGAATAAAAGTAATCGTCTCATTAATTAAAAAGATAGATAAAACAATGGATAATATAATTAGAGCTATATTTAATATCCACTGTAAAACACTCGCGATAAAATGATCAATATTGAATGATTTCATTTTCTCTTTAAACTCCCCTTCGTATAAGTACGTATTTATTATAGCAAAATTATGATTGGAAAGAAGTTAAATCATAGGTTCGTCCTTTGTTGTTGCCGGTGTATGGGATTTTCATTGTTTGGAGGAGTCGTTTAACCGCAGAACTAGATTGCATATTAAAGAATCCTCTCAATTTGCTATTAGTAGTTATCATTCCAAACAGAAGTGTGTAATCTTGCAAAGCACGTAAATGAGCTTGTTTAGACGTACTATTACAGTTTTGGCAACGCCATCCCTGCTTTTCTTTTAACATCGCCATGGTAAAACATTCCTCACACTGTACGCCCTTTAGCAACTCCTCTTCTTTAACTTTATATTGTACAAGAATATTTTGTCTCTGCGGGATGTGCCCATTCATAATTTGATTTATAAGTCCATTTATATTACTAATTGCTTCTTCTTTATATTGATTTTCAATCTGTTTGATTCTATTAGGTAAATTTGCACCGTGTATAATTTTATTAGGAAGTATTTCATCTGAAGTTTTAATAATTGTACGAGGAGAACTAATTACAACGAGAGATTCAATCGGAATATTATATAAATCATGCAAACTCAACCATTTTCTCAGCTGCATCTCTTGCCGTTTCAGTTGTAAAAGCGGATCTGGGAACCCTTCTTCCGAAGTACCATCTGCTATTCGAATGAGTTGATTAAACTTCGCATCAAAAATTAATGTGCCAATGATATTTTTTATTTCAAGAAAAAGAAGAAAACACGAGGAAACTACAAGGGTATCGATTTGGAAATAATGTTTCTGATCAAACAACCTGATATCATGTAAAATACTATATCTTGTTTCGGACAGAAAACTAAGTGGATATTCAATCGCCTGCTCTCCTTTATAGCCAGCCATAAATTTCGCTAGATTTTCAGCCACCATATTCCTTTTTGGATGATGGGCAGGCAATCTTCTAAGTAAAGCTTCTAATTGAAGTAAATGTACGGGTATTTTTCGTTCTTTCACAATCATCTTTATCCACCTCCAAAATATATCAGCGATTTTTCAAATATATCAGCGCTACTCAAATTATATCGGCGATTTTCTAAATATATCGGCGCAAATCCAAATATATCAGCGATTTTCTAAATATATCGACTTACCGACAAAAACCGACACAACAAACACTCATAGAACCCTATATACAGTATAGCATCACATCAAAAAGCGTACTGTAATCATAATATTAATCCGCCCATTTGATTCCGGCAGTTTCAAAATGAGAGATCAGCATTCATCGTATGTAAAAGACCATTTTCTAAGTATGAACAAATTTTAGGAATTAGTTTATCTTTTTTTAATGTTTTATTTAGAGGCAGTTTATACTCGAGGATTAACATAATAAACGTAGTAACTATTACTACAATCAACAACCGTACTACTTACATTTATAAAATGAGGAGACGATAAAAAATGAACAAAAAAACGAAAGCACTATCATCTATATTGCTCGGATTCACACTAGCACTAACCGGATGTGTTGGTACTAAAGCTGAAGAAAATCATAGTAAACCGAAACAAGAACAAGCTGCTAAAGAAACAAAAAAGGAAAATAAGTTAACGAAAGGCCAAAAAATGGCTAACATTCTTAGCGATACAAATTGGCAAGGTACCCAAGTATATGACAAAGATAAAAATGATTTAACAAAAGAAAATGCAAACTTCATTGGTCTTGCGAAATATGATGCAAAGTCAGGAAGATATGAATTCTTTGATGCTAAAACAGGTGCAAGTCGTGGCGATAAAGGAACTTTCTTTATCACAAATAATGGGAAGAAGAGAATATTAATTTCAGAATCAATGAAATATCAAGCTGTTGTTGACATGACAAAATTAAATAAAAATGTATTTACTTATAAAAGAATGGGGAAAGACGCTAACGGTAACGATGTAGAAGTCTTCGTTGAACATGTTCCATATAAAGAAAAAGAGCTTTCTTTCACTGATCCGGACAAGCAACTGAACACGACTACAGGCGATATCGTTAAGAACGTTGATGGAGATAAAATTTTAGGTGGAACCCTTTGGTACGGAACAAAAGCATTAGATGAAGCTGGTAATGACGTAACACAGTTTAATTCGAACTTTATTAGTTTAGCAAAATTCGATGACAAATCTAATAAATATGAGTTCTTCAATAGCGAAACAGGTCAAAGCCGCGGTGACTATGGTTACTTCGATGTTTTACATGAAAATAAAATAAGAGCTCATGTTTCAATTGGAAATAATAAATATGGTGCGGCTCTTGAACTTACTGAACTGAACAATAAGAAATTTACGTATAAAAGAACTGGTAAAGACCAAGCGGGTAAGGACATCACTATATTCGTTGAACATGAACCTTATAAAGGTGATATGAAGCCACAATTTAGTTTTTAATTAGTTTGATTAAAACTCCTGTACTGAGTTACAGGAGTTTTTTTATGAGTCTACTTTTTATATTTAAAAAATAAAAGAAGCATAAGCTGACCAGCACAGTCAGCTTATGCTTCTTTTACATGGAACAATCACTACAGTTCATCCATTACTTTCGTTGGCTTTTGAAGCTCAGATGAAAAAATTGTTAATTCTTCAGCTGATTGCAAGGTAAAAAAAAATGCTGCCTATAAAATACAGACAGCAACTTCAACTAAAGTAGCTAACATAATTTACGCAAGCTACAGTATACATTTTTTAACTAATAAACAGCAATTGGCCCATAAGGCCCCTTGATAATCTCTATTTTTGTTTCAAAAATATCTGTCAAAAGTGTTGGGTCCATAACCTCTTCTACTGTTCCAAAAGCAGCAATTTGTCCATCTTTCATAGCACAAATTTTGTCAGAGTATTTAGCTGCAAAATTTATGTCATGCATAACAGTCAAAATTGTTCTTCCAAATTCATTAGCCGCACGTCTCAAATGCTCCATCATTTGAACAGATCGAGCAACATCAAGGTTGTTCAGAGGCTCATCCAAAAGTACATATTCAGTCTCTTGGCACAATACCATCGCTACATATGCCCTTTGTCTTTGACCACCAGAAAGCTCATCTAAATACCTATTCTCTAAACTAGTTAAATCTAGGAAGTCGATATATTTAGAAATAATAACTTCATCCTCTTTCGTTAATCTTCCCTTTGAATAAGGAAAGCGTCCAAATCCAACTAATTGTCTAACAGTAAGCCTAGTTACAAAATGATTTTCTTGTCGCAATATAGTCAAAACTTTTGCTAAGTCTTTTGATTTAGATTCAGAAACATCCATATTCGCTACCTGAATTTGACCTTCATCCATATCTAAAAGTCTTCCAATCATCAAAAGTGTCGTGGACTTTCCAGCGCCATTTGGTCCAATTAAAGAAGTAAAGCCTGCTTTTGGTATTTCAATATCCAAAGGTCCTATTTTTACCTTATCAGTATAGAACTTTTTAACGTTATCAATTTTTATCATAAAGCCCTCTTCCTTAAAACTATAGTTAAGAATATGATTCCACCAAATAATTCAATAATAACTGAAACTACCCCTTGAGCATGGAATACATGATACATTAAAAAGTATGCACTCGTCATTATTAAAAATCCTATAGCAAAAGCCATTGGGAAAATATATCTATGATCATACGTTGACGCCGCCTGATAACTCAAAGTTGCTACTAAAAAGCCGTAGAAAGTAAGTGGCCCAATTAGAGCTGTTGAGATAGACATCAAAATAGCTACTAATACAAGCGTATAAATTACACTAGGTTGATATTTAACCCCAAAAGAAGTAGCAACATCCTTTCCTAATGACAAAACATTCAACTTCTTAGAATGAACAAAAATTAATACTGCTACAATTATGATCATAGGAATTACAATCGGAAAATATGCAGGGTCTGCATGATTAACAGAACCAAATAATCTCGCTTGTAAAATATCAAATTCTGAAGGCGCAAGTAGTTTTCTCATAAAAGTTGACACAGAATTTAGTCCGGTACCAATGATAATTCCAACTAAAAGCATAAGTTGTAAATTCCCGTATTTACCGGAAAGTAACCATCCATAAAGTATCAAACTCATGAAAACCATCACAACAACTTGAAATAAAAATGATCCAATTCCATTAAAGTTTATTAATGCACTAGCACCAAAGAAGAATATTGTACTCGTTTGAATTGCTGAATAAAGTGATTCGAAACCTAAAAGTGAAGGAGTAATAATCTTATTATTCGTAATAGATTGGAAAGCAACTGTCGATAAGCTATGGCAAACTGCAGCACTAATCATTGCAACAATAGCTACTATCCTTCTCTTAACAACTGGGATAAAAGAAGGTGAATCTATCGGAACTGGGTTGTTATAAACTAAAAGTCCATATGAAGAAAGGAGACCTAAAGCAATCAATGTTATGAGTAAAATCCAATAACGTCTCGCTTCCTTCTTAGAACGAAAAGCACTAGCTGATCTACTTTCATTATGAAGGCTAGAATCGATTTCGACATTTTCTTTATTTTTATATTCTAATGTGATCATCGCAGCCTCCTTGGTTTTCTTTGTCTCAATAGAATAGTAATAAACACAACCGCTCCCACTGTTGCAAGTATTAAAGAAACAGGGACTTCAAAAGGCTTTATAATTGTTCGAGAAATGATGTCACAGGCAGTTATTGTCCCCATTCCAATCACACAAACCCAAGGTAAATTACTTCTAAGATCATCACCTCTAAACATAGAAACAATATTTGGCACAATTAATCCCAAGAAAGGTAAGTGTCCAATAACAGCTGCAACAATTCCAACTGCAACAGAGATAAGAGCAGTCCCAAAAAGAACAATTCTATTGTAATTAACGCCAAGGCTTGTTGCGACATCTTCTCCTAGTCCAGCTAAAGTCAATCTATTAGCATACATAAAAATAAGCAAAGTAATGATAACAATCAGCCATAAATATTCATATCTTCCCACCTGAATGTTAGCAAATGAACCTACAAACCAAGTTTCAATACTTTGCGTCATTTGAAAAAGGAGTCCCAAAAAAGTAGACACTGCAGAAATAACTGCTCCAAGCATCAATCCAATAATCGGGACAATTAAAGACGAACGAAGCTTAACTCTTCTTAAAAATAGAAAGAAAATCATAGTTCCTATAAAAGAAAAAATGATTGCACCAGTCATTCTTTGAACTAAAGTCGGGGCAGGAAATAATAAATACACAAAAAGCAGGCCTAAGCCTGACCATTCAATAGTACCCGTTGTAGTAGGTTCAACAAAGCGATTCTGTGTAATGAGTTGCATTACGAGTCCTGCCATCGCCATTGCAGCTCCAGTAAGCATTAATGCAACTGTTCTCGGAACACGAGTGATGAAAAACATCTCCATTCCGTCCTCTTGTCCACGTATATCATAAACTCCAGTAAACAGTGATATAATCCCTAAAATTATAACAACTATAACCGCTATTATAAAAGGTTTTGTCCATATTTTATTGTGATTATAAAACTGGGGTTGAGAAATATTCTCAACCCTAGAAATCATATTTTTTGACACTGTTTCGTACCCCTTTACACTACTTAGCTAAAGTTTTAGCAAGATTTCCAAATAACTCTACGTAAGTCTGAATTGATTCATTTGTGTAAGTATCTTCTGGTGCATAAACAACTTGTTTTTTAGAAACAGCAGTTGTGTTTTGAAGAGCTGGTGATTTAGAAATAACATCCTTAGCAGGTGTTGAAGTAGCTGCATCAGATGTTGCAGCATCACGATCTAATACGAAAAGCCAATCAGGATTTGTTTGTGCAATAGCTTCAACAGAAACGTCATCACCTTTATGACCTGCAGTAGAATTAGACACTTCTAATGCTGGAGTCCAACCGAAAATTTCATACATTGGTCCCCAAACACGACCAGAATGTGGAGCAGCAAAACCAATATTCCCACCAGTAACAATAACACTCATAACTTTATCTTTTCCGTTATAAGCAGATTTTGCTTTTTCAATAGATTTATCAAAATCAGCTACTAATTGTTTAGCTTCTTTATCTTTATCAAAGATTTTTCCTAGAGTAGTTGTAGAATTTTTAAGTCCATCTACTAAATTTTTTCCAGGCGTAGTAGATTTCTCAGAAACATCAAAATTAAGATCAATAACAGCTGCATTTGGCACTAATTTTTTGATTTCTTCGTAATGATCAGCAAATCTTTGACCAACGATTACAAGTTCAGGGTTTGCAGCTGCAATAATTTCAAGATTTGGCTCACGGTGATTCCCAATATTTTGAACTTTTTCATCCTTTTTATATGCTGAATCAGCAGGCATGATATCCTTTGGAGCAGCCGCTAATTTAATTCCCCAATCAGCTAAAGTTTCAAAAGTTCTATTATCTAAAGCAACTACATTCTTTGGATTTACAGGGACTTTAACAGTTCCATGAGCATCAGTGATTTCAACCGTTTTTGACTTATCACTACTATCACCTTTATTAGCTTTCGAAGTTTCCTTACTTGAATCTGAGCAAGCTACTAACATTAAAGTGAAAATTGCTAGAATACTTACTAATTTTAAAAGCATAGTTTTTTTCATACGTATACTCCTTATTATGTAATTTAGTTCGAAAATGATAAAGTTCATAGATTAAATTAGATAGTAACTTTTATACATCTAAATTGCTATTGATAATCATTTTCATTTGAACATCCTGTAAATAAGTATAGTCATTAATTCTGTGAAAATCTTGTGAATGGTATGAGTTAATAAAATTAAAGATAAATTTGATACGGTCTCAACTAATGCGCATCAGATCCATCCCCCCACTCATACTAACCGATAGGCTCACACCTTATAAACCATGATTTCTACTGCAAGAAAATGACCATTTCCTGATAGCAATCTTCTTTTTATAGTTTCTGTCTTTTCATATTTCACAGAAACTACTTTATTATCTTATTTTTATCATTCAACCATTGAATATCCCCTGCCATGTATCGTTTGAATATATCTATCTTTCTTCTCGCACTTTAACTTTTTTCTTATATACCCAATATATAAGTCTACTACATTTGGATTTACTACTACGTTATGTCCCCAAACCTGATTCAAAAGCATTTCACGGCTCAATATTGTATTTTTATTCTTGATTAAGAATACAAGTAAATCATACTCCCGCTTCGTAAGCGAGAGATTTTTACCACCTTTTTTCACAATATTGCTAGATGCATCAACAAAAAGATCTTTAAACTGAAAAAAGTTTATCTCATTTTGCTGGTTACAGTCACTTCTTCTTAAAATAGCTTGAATCCTTGCTACTAATTCTTCTTTCGCAAATGGTTTTCTTATATAATCATCTGCTCCTGCTTGTAACCCTGCTACGCAATCCTTGCTAGAAATATTGTCGGTTACAATAATGATCGGTGTCATTTTAACAAGTCGTATTTGTCTGCAAAATTCTGGTCCGGATATGCTTAATGAATCCCAATCTAATATGATAATATCCCAATCTTGTTCATATATTATATTTAAACCTTCGTTTTCATTGTGAAGTTTTAAAATGAAATAGCCTTCTTGCGTTAAACCGCTTACGATTTTCTTTGCTAAAGACCGTTCATTCTTAATTACTAACACCTGCCTCACCGATGGTTCACCTCTACTTCAATATCACTTAGTTAGATAAAAAATTATCCCCAGAAAATAATTTAAGATTTATAAATATTAAATTCCTAAAAAATTCATTAAAACAGCTTATTAGGAGAACTCTATATAATCTTACAATATGTATAGATAAAAATACAAAACATATAAAGATTCGAATAAAGTGAAATTTCAATAACTATTCGCCAATCAGGCGCTTACGGGCATCTATAGTATCTACCTGCTTATCATCAATAACCATTCCTTCATTTTCTGTTTCAGGGATACCGCCCCATCAACTTATACATTTTATAAAACTACAAAACAAAATACGGTATTTTTTCTATTGCTTTAAACCTAGAAGACAAATCGCTTCAATATTTTCTGAATATTATGGGAGGATGTAAATACTGTGAACACGGTATATTTAGTGTTTAATTGACCTTATAATAAAAAACAGCGCGCTAAATTAATTTGAAAGGTGCAAAAAAATGATTACAAATCAACAATTAGTCATAAACAATTTGGAAGAAAAATTAAAAGTATTTACTCATGCAGTTAGTGGAGAACTTACAAAAGAAGAAGATTTCATCATAGCAAATACAGACATTCCTACTGATACATTCAATGTAATATTGCCGAAATCTCCAAATATCAAAAATACAGGTAAGATTAGACATGGAATCGATAATTTTTCATATAAAAAATATCCCTTTAGTATTTGGATTGATGCTCAGTATTTAACCGAGGATTGGACAAAACTTATGCAAGAATATGACCTAGAAGAAGCGGAACGTAATGTGATGATGAAGCTTGAAAATACTCTTAATGTTGGTCAAAGAATTTCCGATCAACTTATGATTACTAATGTAAAAAATAATGAAGAACTTTTAAAATATATAGACGTATTCATGAGCTTATTTGAGGGTACACCAGAAAAAAACGCATTAGAAAGTTATTTTAATAAGTTTTCTCAAGTAAAATTAGGTTCAAAAGTTCAAATGTTTATTGGATGCATAGATGAAATGCCTGTAACTACTGGTTTATTAATAGAAAGCAAAGATAGTTATGGTATTTATGATGTGATGACAAAAGAAACATTTAGAGGTAAAGGAATTGGCAGTGAAATGTTTCAATTTCTTCTAAATCAAACAACGGATAAACAAAAACCAGTTGTATTACAAGCTTCAGATGATGGAAAAAATATCTATAAGCGATTTGGATTTATGGATGTCGGGGAAATGGTTGTATTTGAATAAGGGGTTTTCTTATTCAGCTATAGGGCAGGATTCTTGAGCAACATAGATAGAAAATGATCCAAATTTTTTTAAAAGAATGAACTAATTGAAAATATTAAGGACGTGTTTTGACCAATTTTTTTCAAAACACGCTTTTTTCTTTTTTATTTATCAAGGTTATTTGCTTAATTTGAACAAACTTTATTCTAAAACAACCTTAATTAAAATTACTTCCAAGGAGCATATCTTTGCATAACAAAAAAGGAAGCATAAACCTGCATTTTATGCAAAGTTACGCTTCCTGTTATAACAAAATAAAAAAACCACCAAATATGTATTGGTGGAGACGGTGGGAGTCGAACCCACGTCCAAAAATATCGGCACTTAAGCTTCTACGAGTGTAGTCGATATATTAGCATTTCGCAAACTCTTCGGCCTATCGACAGGCTTCCAAGTTGCTAGTCTGGTTGTTCTCTTCCTTTGTCCTCAGACGGCGAACTCCGGCGTAGTCCACTTAGTTTGAGTCCCTTACCCTACCACATGGACGATGGAGGGAGGAACCTTTAGTGCAATTAAGCAGCTAAAGAAAGATTGTTTTGTTTGCCAATTATAGGCTTTGACGTTTTAACGAGGCCGATCCCCTCGACTCGCAACCTAAGCTCGAACTATCCCTGTCGAATCCGTAACGTCCCCATGATAAAAATGGAGCATACGAAGAAAATTTCGTGATAGCTACTAAGAGCTGTTTTTCAATGTGCAACAATCTTACATAAGTTATTATAACATACGCGCGCCGTTTTACAAATGTAAATATCTGTATTACATCTTTTGACGATCACGGAACGCGCGTGCAATTTCACGTTTAGCTTCTTTCTCTTTTAAATCGTGACGCTTATCATATTGTTTCTTACCTTTTGCTAAACCAAGTGCCATTTTCGCGAATCCATTTTTTAAATAGATTCTAACTGGAACTAATGCATATCCTGTTTCTTTTGAAGCACCCATTAACTTCTCGATTTCTTTTTTATGAAGAAGTAACTTTCTCGTGCGAAGCGGGTCATGGTTGAAACGATTCCCTTGCTCGTACGTACTAATATGCATATTATGAACCCATACTTCACCATTATGTACACGTGCAAACGCATCTTTCAAGTTCACGCGTCCAGCGCGAATCGACTTAATTTCCGTTCCTTGAAGGACAAGCCCTGCTTCGTATGTTTCTTCGATGAAATAATCATGAAATGCTTTTTTATTTTGTGCAATAACCTTACCTGAACCTTTTGGCATATAACGTCCCTCCTCTATTTTTACTATTGTAACAAATGTTAATAAAAAGCGAAAGTGGCTCGCTCTCAAGCCACCAAGAAAAAAGAAAAAGCCCCGCTTTTCATCAAAGCGAAGCCATCTTTTTCTTACTTACGCTTTTTCTTTTTCTTCTTGAATCCTGGTACGTTTTCGAAGAATGCTTTTTTCTTCTTGCCGTTACCATCTTTTTTCCCTGACTGGCTAGCAGACGTAGATGTGGATGTGGATGCGGATGCGGATCCTCTTCCTTTTCCTGCGCCTTTACCTTTGCCACCACGGTCAAATTTTCTTCCTGTGCCACGTTCTCCGCCGCGCTCATTACTACGCTCGCTACGTCCACCGCGTTTCTTTCTGCCTGTTCTTGGCTGTTCGATAACGACTGGGCGGTCTTTGAATTTACGACGAGGCGTACCTTTCATGCCAACGATTTCAAAGTCGATTGCACGCTCATCTTTGTTTACGTTAATAACGCGAATTGTAATTTCGTCACCAATGCGGAATACGTTACCTGTACGTTCTCCGATCATTGCGAAATGTTGCTCATCATAACGGTAGTAATCATCCGTTAAGTAGCTAACATGTACAAGACCTTCGATTGTATTTGGAAGCTCTACGAATAAACCGAAGTTTGTTACAGAGCTAATCATACCGTCATACTCTTCGCCGATCTTATCAACCATATACTCTGCTTTTTTCATTTCGTCTGTTTCACGTTCTGCTTCAACAGCACGACGCTCCATATTAGAAGAGTGCTCTGCAATCTCAGGTAAGTTTTCACGCCATTTTGCTTGTGTTTCGTTGTCGACTTTACCGTTAATGATGTATTCACGAATTAATCGATGAACAATCGTATCTGGGTAACGACGAATTGGCGACGTGAAATGCGTGTAGAATTCAGTTGATAAACCGAAATGTCCTAAGCTATCCGAATCGTAACGAGCTTGCTTCATTGAACGAAGCATAACTGTTGAGATTACCACTTCTTCCGGTTGCCCTTGAACCATTTCAAGAATTTGTTGTAGTGCGCGAGGATGCACTTCATTCGCACGACCTTTTACTGCATATCCGAAATTCGTTACAAACTCGAAGAAACGCTCTAGCTTATCTTCTTTCGGATCTTCATGGACACGGTACATGAATGGTACGTTCATCCAGTGGAAGTGCTCTGCTACTGTTTCGTTCGCAACAAGCATAAATTCTTCAATTAACTTCTCTGATACAGAACGATCACGCATGACAACATCTGTCGGTTTTCCTTCTTCATCTACTAATACTTTCGCTTCTTTAAAGTCAAAGTCGATTGCACCGCGGCGCATACGTTTTTCACGTAAAATTTGTGCCAATTGACCCATCTCTTTAAACATCGGTACAAGCGGTTCATAGCGCTTGATTAATTCTTCATCCTCGTCTTCTAAAATGCTTCTTACGTCAGCATACGTCATACGCTCTGTCGTTTTAATTACACTTTGGAAAATCTCGTGTTTGACAACGTCACCTAAATTGTTAATTTCCATTTCACAAGATAGTGTCAGACGGTCTACTTTTGGATTTAATGAACAAATACCGTTCGATAGTCGATGCGGAATCATCGGAATTACACGGTCAACAAGATATACACTCGTCGCTCTTTCCGCTGCTTCTACATCAATTGGAGAACCTTCTTGAACGTAATGGCTTACATCCGCAATATGAACGCCAAGCTTGTAGTTACCGTTCTCCAGTTTTGTTACTGTAACAGCGTCATCTAAATCTTTCGCATCTGCACCATCAATTGTTACGATCATTTGGTCACGCAGGTCACGACGATCTTTTAAATCTTCTTCTGAAATCGTTTCTGGTACACTGTTTGCATGTTCCATTACTTCTTCAGGAAATGCTAAAGGTAAGTGATGTTTATGGATGACAGATAAAATATCTACTCCTGGATCATTTTTATGACCTAGAATTTGAATAACTTCACCCTCTGCACTTAAACGATTCTCTGGATAGCTCGTAATTTTCACAACTACTTTATGACCTTCTACAGCACCCATCGATGCACTTTTCAAGATAAAGATATCACTCGTCCAGCGCTTATTGTCAGGTATAACAAACCCAAAGTTTTTCGATTCTGTATATGTACCAACTAATTCTTTCGTGCCACGCTCTAAAATGCGTACAATTGAACCTTCTTGACGCGAACCACTCGATTGGGAACTAAGTCGGGCTAATACTGTATCGCCATGAAGTGCACCGTTTAACTCTGTAGGCGGGATGAAAAGATCATCGTCTCCTGTTTTCTTCTCGTCTGGTACAACGAATGCAAAGCCACGTGCATGTCCAATTAACTTACCGCGTACTAAATTCATCTTTTCAGGAAGACCGTAACGGTTGCTACGGGTACGAATAACAAGTCCCTTCTCTTCCATCATTACAAGTGCCTTTACAAAATCTTTAAAGCCCTCAGAACTTTCAATTCCAAATGCCTCTTCTAACTCTTGTATTGTTAATGGTTTATACGCTTCTTCTCTCATAAATAATAACAACTTATCAATATGTTCTTGTATGATTTCTTCCAAGCAAAAATACCTCCTTTAAAACCTTATATTATTTAGTGTATCCGAAAGATAGGGGATGTATAAAGCGAAAATTCAATACTCCCCTTATGATTTTTACAGTTTTCACAAAAAATTCCTTATGAAAAAAAGAGGCAACTAGATCTTACCAATCTAGTTGCTCCAAGAAGTTATATACATCCTCATGTAGCTCGTCACGTTGCTTATCAAGTGTAATGACATGCGTAGAGTCTTCATACCATTTAATGTCTTTTAACGTTGATTCTACACCGTTATAAATAATGTTCGCACTATCTGTATTAATCATTTCATCATGACGTGCTTGTACAACAAATGTCGGTGCATAAATCATGTCCACATTGTTACGTACGTCAGCAATTAATTGTTGTAATGCTTTTAATGTATTCATCGGTGTCTTTTGGAATTCCAACATTTCTTGTTCAATTTGCTCTGGTGATTTTTGCTCACGCTTTTTATATTCGTGGGCATATGCCAATATACCTTGGTACATCGTTTCTTCACTCTTAATATACATTGGTGCACACATTGGTACTACACCTAAAACCGGTACTGTATAACCTAATTTTAGAGAAAATACGCCGCCAAGTGATAATCCAACGACAGCAATTTTCTCAAAACCTTTATCTTTTAAAAGCTGGTATGCCTCCGTTACATCTTGCCACCAATCTTCAGGACCTGTATGAACAAGCTCTTCTGGTGGTACACCGTGCCCTTTATAAATTGGCGCATGACAAGTATAGCCTTTCTTTTCTAAGAAACGCCCTAACATACGTACATCAGCTGAGTTTCCTGTGAAACCATGTAGTAATAAAACAGCGCGGTCTCCACCCTCAAATGTAAATGGTTTCGGAGATGCTAATTTCATCATGTACTTCTCCTCTTTCTCTTCTGTAATCTAGTCGTATTCTTTCTATATCTTAGTGTACCATATTTATATTTCTATAATCTAATTAGAAACATCTTTCAAATAGCAAAATAAAAAAAGAAGAACCATTAGTACAACTTACTAACGCTTCTTCTTTCAATTCTATAAATTTAAGTACGTTACAGCAATTGTTAATACGAAGAATAGCACAGCTAAAACAATCGTAATACGGTTCAATACCGCTTCAATTCCACGTGCTTTTTGCTTACCAAATAATTGCTCTGCACCGCCTGAAATTGCACCTGAAAGGCCTGAGCTATTACTAGACTGCATAAGTACCATAACAATCATTAAAATCGATACAATAATAAGTAAAACGGATAATAACGTATGCACTTGGCGTACCTCCTACAAAGATTCAGTTATTGTAACTGTAGCATAAATCCTATAGAAAAGCGAGAGCAATAAGGTTGCTCTCGCTTTTCTTCTATTACATAAACATCATTGCAAATAATGGTCCAAGCAAACATGTCAAAATTGCAGTTAATGTCATTGTTACCGATCCAATAACACCTTCATGTTCATTATTTTTCATCGCTCTCATGACGCCCATAATATGAGAAGCACATCCAAATCCGATCCCTTTACCAACTGAGTTTGTAACGCGGCTCCATTTTAATAAAAGCGGTCCTGTAATCGTTCCAGTAATACCTGCAATAACAACGAAAGCTGCTGTTAATGACGGTACACCACCAACTTGCTCTGAAACACTCATCGCAACTGGCATTGTCACCGATTTTGGTAAAGAAGATAAAATTAAGCTTTTATCTGTTCCCATAAGTGATGCAATGGCAAAATCACTTGCAATCGCAACTGTTGTACCTACTAATACACCACCAGCAATCGGCACAATATATTTTTGCAGAACGTGACGTTGTTTATAAAGAGGAATTGCAAATGCTACAACACCGGGTCCCAGCAGTTTTGCAATCCAGCCACCACCACTTTCCATATAATGTTGATATGGTATATCAAGCACAATAAATAAGAAAGCCATTAAACCTGTTGCTACAAGCATTGGAATGGTGAATGGTGTTGGAAATACTTTATAGATTTTTTTAGATAATTGATATAATAGCACCGTAAAAAGAACCCAACCAATTCCGATTAATATTTGGTTCATCGCGACTCTCTTTCCTTTCTATTCGCAAGATATTGTCCTGTATGTCCTGCGACAATAATAATTAAAAATGTACTCGCTACAACTGTAATAAAAAGTGAAATTCCTTTACTCATAAAAAAAGCACCGTAATTCATTAAGCCAAGCGTTGGCGGAATTAATAAAAACGGCATAATAGCAACGAGTGTTTCTGCTCCTAAATCGAACCATTTCACTGGAAGAACTTTTAGGCTAAGTAAAACAAGTAAGAGGAACATCCCAATCAAACTTCCTGGAATCGGAATATTTAACATTTCTTGTACCCAAGTTCCAACCATATAAAAAACGTAAAGAGCAGCAATTTGGACAAGAATCTTTGTAAATTTCATGTTCATCATCCCTCATGTTTATACGATCTTCTCTTAATATCTTTATCATAGTATAAATTGTAAAAAGCTGCAATTTATCAACTTGACAGCAAAAACAGCCTATGTTATACGCTTACAACCTTGATATGACTGTATTTCCAAGAGAAAATTAAGTCAAAAACCTTGACCTAATATAAGAAGTTTTTATTTTCTGAATTTTAAAGGTTGTTATTTCAATAAAATAATCTTTTTCTCCTTAAACTTACATATATATAAAGTGAAACTTTAATCACCTCTCACCAATCGGGCTTTTACGGACCAAACAACATAGGTGGTGAACATATGCCAAAAAAAGTTCTTATTTTTTGTGATCCTGGGATTGATGATACGATGGCTCTCCTCTTAGCATTCTTTATCGATGAAATAGAAATCATCGGTATTGTTGCTGATTACGGCAATGTTCCAAAAGAAATGGCCGTACAAAATGCTCATTTTCTTAAGAACGAAACAAAGAATAGAAATATCAAGATATTCGGTGGTTCAGAACGTCCGCTTACTGGTGCCCCCCCTGCTTTTTTTACAGATGTACACGGGACACAAGGGCTCGGTCCAATTATTCCAAATGGGAATGTGACTAATGGAGAAATGGAGAATTTTTTCGAGGTTATTCCTCTTATTGAACAGTATAAAGATGAATTAATCATTGTAAGTTTAGGAAGACTTACCTCCCTAGCAATTTTGTTTATCATGTGCAAACAGTTAATGAAGCAAATTAAATCTTACTACGTAATGGGCGGTGCCTTTTTACATCCCGGTAATGTTACTCCTATTTCGGAAGCGAACTTTTATGGCGATCCTACTGCCGCTAATATCGTTCTTCAATCCGCAGCTAACATGTACATATACCCGTTAAACGTCACCCAATATTCGGTCATTACACCCGAAATGACCGAATACATTGAAGCAAAAGGAAAAGCCCCACTCGTCAAACCGTTATTCGATCATTATTACTACGGCTATTATAAAGTTGCCTTACCGCATTTAAAGGGAAGCCCCTTTCATGACACAATGCCGATACTCGCTTTATTTGATAACTCTATGTTCACGTATCACAAATCACCTATTGTTGTCATGACGGAATCCTCTGCACAAGGAGCAAGCATTGGGGAATTTCGCTCTTTAGTGAACCAGAAGCCATTTATTGATTGGCCGGGTCATCAAATCGCCATTGATTTTGATTATAACCGTTTCTTTAAACATTTCATGTCACTTATGACGGGTGAACAATTTTAGCACAAAAAACAGACCGTGATTTCTCACGGTCTGTCGTTATTTTCTACAATTATCGTTTGATGTTATAGAAAGATTTTACACCATCGTAAACAGCTACTTCGCCTAGCTCGTCTTCGATACGTAATAATTGGTTGTACTTAGCAATACGATCCGTACGGCTCATAGAACCAGTTTTGATTTGGCCAGCGTTAGTTGCAACTGCGATGTCAGCGATTGTAGCATCTTCAGTTTCACCAGAACGGTGAGATACAACTGCTGTGTAACCAGCACGTTTAGCCATTTCGATAGCTTCGAAAGTCTCAGTTAAAGTACCGATTTGGTTAACTTTAATTAAGATTGAGTTAGAGATACCTTTTTCGATACCTTCAGCAAGTTTTTGAGTGTTAGTTACGAATAAATCGTCACCAACTAATTGTACTTTATCACCGATACGATCAGTTAATAATTTGTGACCATCCCAGTCGTTTTCGTCTAAACCATCTTCAATAGAGATGATTGGGAAGTCTTTGCAAAGCTCTTCGTAGAAATCAACCATTTCTGCAGAAGTTAAGCCAGTACGGCCTTCACCTGCAAGGTCATATTTACCAGTTTCTTTGTTGTAGAACTCAGAAGAAGCAACGTCCATTCCTAAGAATACGTTCTCGCCAGCTTTGTAACCAGCTTTTTCGATAGCTTCGATGATTACTTCTAGAGCTTCACGGTTAGAACCAAGGTTTGGAGCGAATCCACCTTCGTCACCTACTGCAGTGTTAAGACCTTTGTCATGTAATACAGCTTTAAGTGCATGGAATACTTCAGCACCCATACGGATTGATTCTTTGAATGTTGGAGCACCAACTGGTAAGATCATGAACTCTTGGAAGTCTACGTTGTTATCAGCGTGAGAACCACCGTTGATGATGTTCATCATTGGAGTTGGTAATTGTTTTGCATTGAATCCACCAAGGTAACGGTATAATGGAAGACCTACGAAGTCAGCTGCTGCGTGAGCTACTGCCATAGATACACCAAGGATAGCGTTAGCGCCTAGTTTACCTTTGTTTGGAGTGCCATCTAATTCGATCATAGCACGGTCGATACCAGCTTGGTCAGTTACGTCGAAACCAACGATTTCTGGAGCGATTGCTTCGTTAACGTTGTTTACTGCGTTCATAACACCTTTACCAAGGTAACGAGATTTGTCACCATCACGTAATTCTACTGCTTCGTGTTCACCAGTAGATGCACCACTTGGTACGATAGCGCGTCCGAAAGCGCCGCTTTCTGTGTAAACTTCTACTTCTACAGTTGGGTTTCCACGAGAGTCAAGGACTTCGCGAGCATAAACATCAATAATTGTTGACATAATAAATTCTCTCCTTTTTATATAAGCAAATTATTTAATAATTGTTTTACCTGTCATTTCTTTCGGTTGTTCCACATTTAAAAGCGTAAGCATTGTTGGGGCGATATCTCCTAAAATACCACCTTCACGAAGCTCTACATCATTTTTTGTAACGATGAAAGGAACCGGGTTAGTTGTATGAGCTGTCATTGGCTCGCCATCAGCAGTTAACTCCTGATCAGCATTACCATGGTCAGCAGTAATAAGTGCTACACCATCTTTTGCAAGAATTGCTTCTACAACTTTTCCTAAACATTCGTCAGTTGCTTCTACTGCTTTAATTGTTGGTTCCATCATCCCAGAATGGCCAACCATATCACAGTTTGCAAAGTTAAGAATGATAACATCATGTTTATCATTTTCGATTTCATTTACTAAAGCGTCCGTTACTTCGTAAATGCTCATTTCAGGTTTCAAGTCATACGTTGCAACCTTCGGTGAGTTAATTAAGATACGCTCTTCTCCTGGGAATTCAGCCTCACGACCACCGCTAAAGAAGAATGTAACGTGCGGATACTTTTCAGTTTCCGCGATGCGAAGTTGCTTTAATCCCGCTTGCGCAACAACTTCACCTAAAGTGTTATCAAGATTCATTGGCTTGAATGCCACGTAACCATCTACAGTTTCACTGAAGTGTGTCATACAAACGAATTCAGGAATGTGAGGTACTTTTTCACCACGATCGAACTCACGGAAATCTTCGTTTGTAAATACACGAGCAATTTGAATTGCACGGTCTGGACGGAAGTTATAGAAGATAACTGCATCATCATCATTGATTGTTGCAACTGGCGTGTTATCTTCGTTAACAATTACAGACGGCAATACGAATTCATCATAGATACCGTTCGCATAAGAGTCTTCTACACACTCTTCTGCTGATTTATAAGTAGGGCCTTCACCATTCACCATAGCACTGTAACATTTTTCAACGCGATCCCAACGCTTGTCACGGTCCATAGAGTAATAACGACCAGAGATAGTCGCGAATTGTCCTACGCCTGTTTCTTTAATTACTTCATTCGTTGCATCGATATAACCTTTTGCTGTTTGTGGTCCAACATCGCGGCCATCTAAGAATGCATGGATATAAACTTTCTCCACGCCTTCTTTTGCTGCTAAGCGAAGAAGAGCAAACATGTGGTTCATGTGACTGTGCACACCACCGTCAGAAAGTAAACCGAATAAATGAAGTGCAGTACCTTTTTCTTTTACGCTTTTAATTGCATTTTGGAACGTTTCGTTCTGATCGAACTCACCTTCACGAATTGCAACGTTTACGCGTGTTAAGCTTTGATATACTATGCGGCCAGCACCGATATTTAAGTGACCAACCTCAGAGTTACCCATTTGACCTTCTGGAAGACCTACTTCCTCACCACAAGCTGTAAGCGTTGTATGAGGGAATTTGTTCCAGTAACCATCAAAATTAGGTTTTTTAGCTTGTGCTACAGCATTCCCGTGAGTTTCTTCACGTAGTCCGAAACCGTCAAGGATGATTAAAGCTGTTGGCTTTCTCATTTTACCGCCCCCAGAAGACCTAAGAACGAAGCAGGCTCTAAGCTAGCACCGCCAACTAAAGCGCCGTCGATGTCAGATTGTGCCATATACTCTTTAATGTTTTCTGGTTTTACGCTACCGCCGTATTGAATACGAACAGCTTCTGCAGCTTCTGTAGAAACAGCTTCTGCAACAACTTTACGGATGTGCGCACATACTTCATTTGCATCTGCAGAAGAAGAAGATTTACCTGTACCGATAGCCCAAATTGGCTCATAAGCGATAACAGTTGCTTTAACTTGCTCTTCTGTTAAGCCTGCAAGTGCTTTAGTCACTTGACCTGCTACTAGATCAAATGTTTTTCCGCTTTCGCGCTCTTCTAAAGTCTCACCACAACATACGATTGGTGTTAAACCATGTTCAAATGCTGCAAGAGTCTTTTTGTTTACTGATTCGTCTGTTTCAGCAAACATTTCACGACGCTCAGAGTGGCCAAGTACTACGTAGCCTACTTTTAAGTCGCTAAGTGCTACTGGGCTAATTTCGCCAGTGAATGCACCATTTTTTTCGAAGTGCATGTTTTGTGCACCTACTTGTAAGTCAGTTCCTTCAGTTGCTGCTACTAAGCGCTCTAAGAATAGAGCTGGAGAGCAAACTACTGCATCAACAGCTGAAGCTGCTGGGATTTGACCTTTAACTTCCTCTACGAAGCTAACTGCTTCAGATAGAGTTTTATTCATTTTCCAGTTACCTGCGATAATTGGTTTACGCATGCTTTGCACCGTCCTTTTTCTTTGGCTGCTACTTATTTGTCGTTAAGACAAACTACACCTGGAAGCTCTTTACCTTCCATGAATTCTAATGACGCACCGCCGCCAGTAGAAATGTGGCTCATTTTATCAGCCATACCGAATTTTTCAACAGCTGCTGCAGAGTCACCACCGCCGATAACAGAGTATGTACCTTCTGCATCTGCTAATGCTTGTCCTACTGCTTTTGTACCTTCTGCGAATGGAGTCATTTCGAATACACCCATTGGTCCATTCCATACAACAAGCTTAGAGTTTTTAATTACATCTGCATAAATTTCACGTGTTTTAGGACCGATGTCCACGCCTTCCCAGTTAGAAGGGATAGAGTCGATACCAACGATTTTAGTTGTTGCAGTTTCAGAGAATTCCTCAGTGATTACAACATCAACTGGCATGTAGAAGTTTACGCCTTTTTCTTTTGCAAGTTGCATAAATTCTTTAGCTAGTTCAATCTTGTCGTCTTCACATAGAGATAGACCAATTTCATGACCTAAAGCTTTAACGAATGTGTAAGCAAGTCCGCCACCGATGATTAAGTTATCTACTTTGTCTAATAGATGACGAATTACACCGATTTTATCTTTTACTTTCGCACCACCAATGATAGCTGTGAATGGACGTTCTGGGTTAGAAAGTGCTTTACCTAATACATCTAACTCTTTTTCCATTAATAAACCAGATACTGCTGGTAGGTAGTCTGCGATTCCTGCTGTAGAAGCATGAGCACGGTGAGCTGCACCGAATGCATCGTTTACGAAGATATCAGCAAGAGCTGCAAATTCTTTCGCAAGTTCTGCATCGTTCTTTTCTTCGCCCGCATAGAAACGTACATTTTCAAGAACTAATACGTCGCCTTCGTTCATTGCTGCAACCATTTCTTGTGCAACTGGTCCGAATGCTTCGTCCGCTTTTTTAACATCTTTACCAAGAAGCTCGCCTAAACGTGCTGCTACTGGAGTAAGACGTAATTCTTCTACTGCTTGACCTTTTGGACGGCCTAAGTGGCTTGCTAAAATAACTTTCGCACCTTGCTCTACTAAATATTGAATTGTAGGAAGAGCTGCACGGATACGAGTTTCATCTGTAATTTTGCCTTCTTTCATAGGTACGTTGAAGTCAACGCGGCAAAATACACGCTTACCTTTTAAATCTACGTCACGAATTGATTTTTTGTTCATTGGATTTCCCTCCGACTACTAGTTAGGATTGACAAAACCCACTCAAAAGCTTAACACATTTGCTTTTAAAACGAAAGAAGAGAGAGAGGGAACAAACCCTCTCCCTCGTTTTGTCATTGATAACTTATATAATTAAGAATTAAAGACCTTTTGAAGTCATGTAAGCTGCTAAGTCTACTACGCGGTTAGAGTAACCAGTTTCGTTATCGTACCAAGAAAGTACTTTAACCATGTTACCTTCCATTACCATTGTAGATAATGCATCGATTGTAGAAGAAGCTGTACATCCGTTATAGTCGATAGATACTAATGGCTCTTCGCTGTATCCAAGGATACCTTTTAATTCGCCTTCAGAAGCTGCTTTGAATGCTGCGTTTACTTCTTCAACTGTTACTTCTTTGTCAAGTTCAACAACTAAGTCAACAAGAGAAACGTTAGCAGTTGGAACACGTACAGCGCCACCGTTTAATTTACCTTTAAGTTCTGGTAATACTAATGCTACAGCTTTAGCTGCACCAGTAGATGTTGGGATCATGTTTTCAGCTGCTGCACGAGCACGACGTAAATCTTTGTGTGGTAAGTCTAAGATTTGTTGGTCGTTAGTGTAAGAGTGAATTGTTGTCATCATTCCGCGTTTTACGCCGAATTTTTCGTTTAATACTTTAGCGAATGGAGCTAGACAGTTTGTAGTACAAGAAGCGTTAGATACTACGTTGTGGTTAGCTGCATCGTATTGTTCGTGGTTAACACCCATAACTACAGTGATATCTTCGTCAGAAGCTGGAGCTGAGATGATAACTTTCTTAACTGATCCACCTAAGTGTTTCTCAGCGTCTGATTTTTTAGTGAAACGACCAGTAGATTCTACTACTACTTCTACTCCGTAGTCGCTCCATGGTAGTTGAGCTGGGTCACGCTCAGCGATAACTTTAATTTCTTTACCGTTAACAACGATGCTGTTTTCGTTAGCAGATACTTCTGCATTTAAAGTTCCGTGAACTGTGTCATATTTTAAAAGGTGAGCTAATGTTTTAGCATCTGTTAAGTCGTTGATTGCTACTACTTCTACCTCAGAGTTGTTAAGAGCTGCGCGGAATACGTTACGTCCGATACGTCCAAATCCATTAATACCAATTTTAGTCATTTGAATTTCCTCCTTGGGGGATTATATTAAAGGGTAATACCCTTTGTTAACTGTTTTGCTGCACCTTCATCTGTAATTAGAATTGAAGTGTGCCCTTGTTTAATTACAGCCTGTATTGCCTTTGCCTTTGAAGAACCTCCAGCGACTGCAACAACGTGAGATACATGTTGTAAATCCTCTAGTTGCATACCAACTGTTCTTACTTTATGAACAACATTTCCTTGTTCATTAAAGTAGTAACCGAAAGCTTCGCCAACTGCTTCACTTGCCTGAATCTTTAACCAATCTGCTTCTGAAGTATTTCTGCGACGTGCCATTGTTAACGCATCACCTATTCCATGAATGACGATATTGGAAGATCGAATCAACTCAAGAACTTCTTTCACGGAAGGCTCTGTCACAATAGACGCATATGCTTCGCTACTAACATGGTCTGGAACATACAACAAGCGATAATTACTCATCGTATTTTGCGCCATTTTGGCACAAATGGTATTGGCTTCTAACTCAACACCTTCTCCAATTCCACCACGCGCTGGGACAAATAGCATATGTAAATCTTTGCAATCAAGCTGCATCATGTCCGCAGCAGCAGCTAGCGTAGTTCCTCCAGCCACAGCAACGATATTATTCGCTGTCAGACGGTCTTTTATACAAGTCACACAAGCACGGCCCATCTCCAGTTTGACCCAAGGTGATTCATCACTATCACCAGGGACAACGAAAACTTCATCCAAGTCTAATGTTTCCTTAAGTTGCTTTTCTAAAACCTTTAACCCGGAAATTTCTTTCATAAAGTCTTCCAAAGCAAGAACTAAAGCTGTTCCTTCTTCTGTCAAAGTCATTCCAGAAGAAGCGACGTGAACTAAGTTTTGTTCTTTCAAAACTTGAACTTCACTTCGCAATACTCGTTCTGTCATACCGAGACTTGCTGATAAGTTTCTTCTTCCAATCGGCTGCATGAGCCTAATGTATTGAAGAATTTGCATTCTCGTTTGCATAACAGGTAGCAGATCAGGTAATAATTTTTTTGTGTTCTGAATCCATGAGCGCATATCTTTTCTCCTCACTACATTGGTTCATTTTTCCTCAGTGGTCACTTTACGTCCCGTAGTGACATTTTGTGTCCCACATAGGTTAAAAAAATAATCCCTGCTACGTGTATTATTGTAACAGGAGATAGAAACTTATTCAACTCTTAACTGCATTCTTTATATAGTTTATTATGACACCTTTGTGAATGTTACCATATTCTACTTGTTTTCCGTCTATTTCTACAACCGGAATCATTAAGTGATATTTTTCTAAAAGGTCATTATCTTCATATATATCTATTTCCTCGATTTGAAAAGAATATTCACATTGTACTTCCTGCAAAACTTCTTTTGCCTGCACGCAAAGACCACAATCTTTTTTTGTATACAGTACAACTTTCATCTTCTTCACCTATCCAATCGTTTTTCGTAATGACGAAGCTGGAATATGCATTTGTTCTCTATACTTCGCCACCGTTCTTCGAGAAATAACGATTTCATGCTCTTCTTCTAATAATTTTGAAATCTTTTGATCTGAAAGTGGCTTTTTCTTATCCTCTGCCTCAACAAGCGTTTGAATAAACTGTTTTACACGTTTTGTAGAAACTGCTTCATCTTCAGTCGTTGAAACAGCATTACTAAAGAACGATTTCATCTCAAATAAACCATGTGGTGTTTGCACATATTTATTTCGCGTTGCACGACTAATTGTAGATTCATGCACACTTAACTCTTCCGCCACCTCTTTTAAAGCAAGCGGTTTTAAATACGCTGGACCTTCCCAAAAGAAATCACGTTGTTTTTCCATAATAATAGTCATTACTTGCAGCAATGTCTGTTTTCTCTGTTTCAAACTGCGCATGATCCACTGCACATGCTGATACTTTTCTGATACGTAAGATGCTACTTCACTTTCGCTATTATTAAGAAGCGCACTATACTCAGAATGAATTTCAATTCTTGGCATATTTCTCTCATTCATCTGTAAAACGAGACGATCGCCATCTTTTTTCACCGCCATATCAGGCACAATATAAAGTGGTTTATCAGAAGAAAACGCAAGACCTGGTTTTGGTTGTAATGACGTTATACAATTTACCGCATCCTGCAATTCTTCATTACTACACTTCAACACTTGAACAAGCTTTCGCCAATCTTTCTTCACGAAATAAGCGAAATGATCTTCCACAACCTCTTCTGCTAATCCATTTCGTCTTTGTAAGCGCTTCAATTGTAAAGTTAGACATTCCTGAATATTACGCGCGCCTACCCCTGCTGGCTCGAGTGATTGGACAAGCTCTACAGAGCGGTCAACTACATGAAGCGGTGCGGAAAGGAGGCTCGCTAACTCCTCGTTCGTTTCTTGTAAATATCCATTTCCATCCATGTTCATAATAATGAAAGAAGCTGCTTTTCGCTCTTCTTCCTCTATTTTATAATACTGTATTTGATTTAATAAATGTTGCTGAATCGTTGTAGAATCCACACTGTAGATTTCCATCTGATTCTCGACTTGTTTGCTGGTACTTTTACTTGTGTTAGAGCTCTTTTTCTTCTCCCTCTCAAAACCACCTAACTCAATAAGGGGATTCTCTAACGATTGCTCATACAAAAACTCCGATAATTCTTGTACATTATACTGGAGCATTGTAATCGCTTGCCTTAACTCTTGTGTCATTGCCAAACGTAAGCTTTGTTCTTGTAAAAGACTTGCCTTCAAACTAATCTCCCCCTTGTTTCTATTGTACAATAAGTTTGGTAAAAGGAGAATGCTATCACAGACACCCATTCCAAAATATTATTAATTTATATGTATTAATGAGATTTACAACTTACAACCGAAATTTGAATAATATTGAAAGAAAATATTAAGGCCAAAAAATTATTACCAAGTACTAATAGTAAATCTTATCACTAGATATAACAAGAGAGAAATAAAAAAAGTCCTAACCTACAAAACGTAAGTTAAGACTTTTTGACGCGCCCAGAGGGATTCGAACCCCCGGCAGACGTGGTACCGGAAACCACCGCTCTATCCGACTGAGCTATGGGCGCATGATTATAAAATACACTTCATTTTCTTCTCATAATAATAGCAATAAAATCCATCTAAATCAATAAAAATATCCCCATAATCCTTTATGCAACTTAGTTATGATTACATCAACAAAGCACCATCCCCTAAATTTTCCAATCATAAATTCACCCCAACTCACAAATTATAATCTTTGAATTGATATTCCAAAGGGGGCTTCATTCAATGACTGTAATTACGAAACTAAAGCAAACTGTTTCTGGATTAAAAAGTGCACAAGCTAGCTTAGAGGGATTCGCTCTTGATACGGATAACCAACAAGCTAAGCAACTTTTCCAAACAGCTGCGCAGCAAACACAAACGATTATCGATTCTTTAAACCCTCGCGTTGAAGAAGTCCAACAAGAAGAACCACAATACTCACAGCAATAACGGATTCGTCATGCTGTGAAATAGAAAAAGGATGATATGCAGTCATCCTTTTTCTATCACATTACATATTGCAATAGAAATGGAATGATAATTATGCGAAAACTCGGCCTCATAACCGCATTATTTGCCCTTCTATTTAGCTCTTTTACCGGATGTGATAATAGTCCCTTAGATAAAAAAGTGAAAGAAGAAGCAAAACGAACGGAGAAAGAGAAAGGTCCCAAATTAACAAAGACAAGTACGGAATCCTTTAATCAATCTATATCACAAGGAGCAAAAAAAAGAGCTCTCGCTATGGATGAAATTATAAAAAGCACAGCAGTAAATTCAAATTTAGATCTCTACATAGCAGTTACACCGGAGCATCACGAAAGGTTTGGATTAAAACCTCTTCGTAAGAAGCTTCAAAAGCAGCTAAGTGATGAGCATCCTACTTTCGATGTTCGTGTCAGTACAGATAAAAAAATCTTTATGTTACTCGAAAAACTCGAAAGAAAAATTAAGGAAAAAGAAGTATCTAAAGATGAAATTAATAAACAATTAAAATTCATTGGGAAAAAAATGGAGTCTAACACTTAACGCTTTTTTTTAAGAAAAGGAAGGATTGCAATGTCTAGTAAAGATAAAAACTTAACCCCTGTGCAACAGGAGTATAAAAAATTCGAACAAGAACGAGAACCGAAGCGCCCTGTCTTGAAAAATTGTATAAAAGCCTTTTTCGTCGGTGGTTTTATTTGCTTCATCGGACAACTCATTTCTACATTTTATATCACATATTTTGATTTCACTGAACGCTCAGCGGGAAATCCAACAGTCGCAACTCTTATTTTCATCTCCATGTTACTAACTGGATTTGGTATATATGATCGTTTTGGACAGTTTGCCGGAGCAGGCACAGCTGTACCTGTCACTGGATTTGGTAACTCTGTTATTGCCGCATGTATCGAACACCGAACGGAAGGTTTTGTCCTCGGTGTTGGCGGTAACATGTTTAAATTAGCTGGTTCTGTTATTTTATTTGGTGTATTTTCCGCTTTCGTCATCGCACTTATTAAAACGATTCTCGTTCAATGGGGAGGGCTATAAATGTTACAAGGACACCGAACATGGGTATTTGAAAACAAACCAGTTATTATTTCGACGGGAGTCGTTGGCGGGCCGTTTGAAGCTAAAGGAAAAATTCCAGAAGACTTCGATACCCTCCATGAAGATTTATGGCTCGGACAAGATTCCTATGAAAAAGCACATAAAATTTTGTTCGAAGAGGCTTGTAGTCGCGCTACTGAAAAAGCAAAACTTCGTAAAGATGATATTCAATTTGTACTCGCAGGCGATTTAATTAATCAAATTACCCCTACAAGCTTTGCTTGCCGTACACTGGGCACTCCTTATCTCGGACTATTCGGCGCTTGTTCTACTTCTATGGAAGGTTTAGCACTTGGAGCAAGTATCGTAAATGCAAAAGGCGCAAAATATTTATTAACCGGTGCATCAAGCCATAATACAGCTGTGGAAAAACAGTTCCGCTATCCTACCGAATATGGCGGGCAAAAACCACCTACCGCGCAGTGGACAGTAACCGGAGCAGGAGCCGCTATTTTAAGCGATACGGGACACGGTCCTAGGGTAACATCTGCCACAATCGGACGAGTGGTTGATATGGGATTAACGGATCCTTTTAATATGGGAGGTGCAATGGCTCCAGCTGCCGTTGATACAATTGAAGCCCATTTACGCGAACGCCAAATTGATGCCTCTTACTACGATTTAATCGTAACAGGCGACCTCGGACATGTCGGTCGCGAAATCGCTTATGACTTACTACATAAACACGGAACAAAAGTAACGAGCGAACAGTTTCAAGATTGTGGGTTACTCATTTATAGAGAAGGGCAACCTGTTATCGCTGGTGCTAGCGGACCAGGATGCTCTGCAACAGTCGTATACGGTCACTTATTAAACCGAATGAAAAGAGGAGAGTTTAAAAAAATACTTGTCGTTGCGACAGGCGCCTTGCTATCTCCACTTACATTCCAACAAGAAGAAACGATTCCGTGTATCGCTCATGCCGTTTCGATTGAATTTGGAGGTGCAATGCAATGATTTTTTTCTGGGCTTTCGTCATTGGTGGACTCATATGTGTAATCGGGCAACTTATGTTTGATGTCGGCAAGCTAACACCAGCTCATACAATGGCAACACTCGTTGTTGCCGGAGCTATATTAGATGGATTCAATTTGTATGAACCATTAATTGACTTCGCTGGAGCTGGGGCAACCGTACCTATTACAAGCTTCGGTAATGCCCTTGTTCACGGTGCAATGGAAGAAGCTGCAAAACATGGCATCGTTGGCGTTATTACTGGCATGTTTAAAGTAACGAGCGCCGGTGTGTCAGCAGCTATTATTTTCGGCTTCATCGGAGCATTGCTATTCAAACCGAAAGGATAAGAGGTGTTTGTATGACTGTTATCGCTAGCGTAAAAACCTGCCTTGCTAGTGTAAGAGGAGCTCAAGCAAGCTTAAGCTCCCTTTCGCTAAATTCTACAGACGATGAAGCAAAACGCGTATTTCATGAATGTATGTTAGAAATGGACAGCATCATCGCTGATTTACAAAATAGAGTTTCCGTATTAGAACGTGAAGAACCTCAATATAAAGGGTTTTAAGTAGACTGGAGGAAATGACTATGTCTCACCTGCCGGAATGGACACTGGTCATTCTTCGCTCTGTATTCATATTAATCATTTTATTCACTATTACAAAATGCTTAGGAAAAAGGCAAATCTCCCAACTTTCCTTTTTTGAATACATAGCAGGAATGACAATCGGTGATATCGCCGCTCAAATAGCTACAGGGCTTGATCAAAAGTTTTTCCATGGTGTTTTTGCCATACTTATTTTCGCCTCAGTACCCTTTTTTGTCGGAATTCTCTCCCTAAAAAACAAAACTGCTAGAGATTTTTTTGAAGGGAAGTCTACAGTGTTAATAAAAGATGGCAAAATACTTGAGGATAATTTAAAACAAGAAAAATATACAAGTGATGAGTTACTTGAACTTCTTAGAGGAAATGGTGCATTCAGTATAGCTGAAGTCGAATTTGCTGTCTTAGAACCAAGCGGAGAATTAAATGTATTATTAAAGAAAGATTCTCAACCACTTACTGCAAAAGATCTCGGTTTAAAAGTGCCGAATGAAAAAGAACCGCAAACTGTTATTATGGATGGCAATGTACTAGATGAACCTCTTTCAGCAAGCGGGCATAACCGCGCTTGGTTGCATTCCGAACTAGAAAAGCTCGGTGTTGTTATTGAAAATGTCTTTCTCGGTCAAGTGGATTCATACGGACAACTTACTATCGACATTTATAATGACAAACTACAAATGCCTTCTCCTCAAAACAAACCTTTATTATTAGCATCTTTAAAAAAATGTCATGCTGATCTTGAACTATTTTCCTTAGAAACAAAGTCAAAATCAGCAAGCGAAATGTATAGTAAAAACGCGAAACAAATCGATAAGATTTTAAATAAAGTAACCTATCTTTTAAAAGAATAACTCTCGAAAGAACGCTTCAGTAAAAAGGCGTTCTTTTCTTTTTTTCTACAGGTTTCATAACGTTTAAATTTATGTAATTCGGTTATGATGTTGAAGATACATAAGCAGGGAATTTCAAAAACATAGCGAATAATTCATGGTACAACTACATATTTTTTTGATTTAAAGTGGTTTCGTTTGACCTTTATTGACCATAATTGTATTATAAGACTAAGAAAGCTTTAGAAGGAGGAAATAACAGATGAATTTAATTCCTACAGTAATTGAACAAACAAATCGTGGAGAACGCGCTTACGATATTTACTCTCGACTATTAAAAGACCGCATCATTATGCTTGGTAGTGCAATTGATGACAACGTAGCTAACTCAATCGTTTCCCAGCTTTTATTCTTGGAATCTCAAGATCCAGAAAAAGATATTCACATCTACATCAACAGCCCTGGTGGTTCTATCACAGCAGGTATGGCAATTTACGATACAATGCAATTTATTAAACCACAAGTATCAACAATCTGTATTGGTATGGCTGCATCTATGGGTGCATTCTTACTTGCAGCAGGTGAAAAAGGAAAACGTTATGCACTTCCAAACAGTGAAGTAATGATTCACCAACCACTTGGCGGAGCACAAGGTCAAGCGACTGAAATCGAAATCGCTGCAAAACGTATCCTATTCTTACGTGAAAAACTAAACCAAATTCTTGCTGACCGCACAGGTCAACCTCTTGAAGTACTACAACGCGACACAGACCGCGACAACTTCATGACAGCAGAAAAAGCTTTAGAATACGGTTTAATCGATAAGATCTTTACAAATCGTTAATACTTAAAAGCGGAAGCGGCTCGTTTAGAATCGCAGGGTGTTGGAGCTTTTACATTCGAGGCAAAAAGCGCCTCGGATGTAAAAGCTAAACAACTGGAGATTCTAGCCGCTGGAGCTAGATACATAAAAAAGCGCCCTATTACAGGGCGCTTTTTTATGTATTGGCCTCCGTACGAATATACCCCACCTAGTATTCACCTAAATATATCAGCAATTTTTCAAATATATCGAACGTAACTCCAATTATATCGGCGATTATTTTAATATATCGACGTTTCGACACAACTTATCGACTTACCGACAATCCTCGACAAGCACTCCCCCCCACATACCTCCACCAACAAACATCAAAAACAAAAAAGCTATCGCATATACGCGATAGCTTTTTATTGTACATATGCAGCTAATGCTTCTAAAGCCTCTTCTGCATCTGAACCTTCTGTTGTAATTGTTATCATGCTACCAGTTCCAATTGCTAAGCTCATAATCCCCATTATGCTCTTTGCATTTACTGTCTTTCCATCTTTCTCGATGAAGATATCCGCATGAAAGCGATTTGCCTCTTGTACAAACAACGCAGCCGGACGTGCTTGTAAACCGTTTTTTAATGAAACCTGAACTCTTTTTTGAACCACAGCTCCATTTCCCCTTTAACCTCTTATTTTTTTGCTACCGTTTCCCCCGCGCGTAATTTCTCTGCAATATCATCGATTTTACGCAAACGATGATTAATACCCGATTTACTAATTTTGCCCCCGGATACCATCTCACCTAACTCTTTCAATGTTACATCTTGATAATCTCTTCTTAGTTGCGCAATTTCTCGTAGTTTATCTGGCAATATATCAAGACCAACCGTCTCATCAATATAGCGGATATTTTCAATCTGCCTTAGCGCTGCACCAATTGTTTTATTTAAATTAGCTGTTTCGCAGTTCACTAAACGATTTACAGAATTACGCATATCACGTACAATTCGAATGTCTTCAAATCTTAAAAGTGCATTATGAGCTCCTATAATATTTAAAAACTCTGTAATTTTTTCTGCTTCTTTCAAATACGTAATATACCCTTTTCTTCTTTCCAATGTCTTACTATTTAAATCAAATCCGTTCATCAGTTCACATATAGCATCATTATGTTCCTTATATAACGAAAAGATCTCTAAATGATAAGATGATGTTTCTGGGTTATTTACTGAACCACCTGCTAAAAATGCACCGCGTAAATACGATCGTTTACAACATTTCTTCTCAATCAATTCTTGTGATATATTTCGAATAAATGAAAAGTCATCTCGAACGATATGAAGATCGGCTAATATTTCGCGAGACTTCTCAACAAGCCTTACGATATATACATTATTTTTCTTCAATCGCATTTTTTTACGAACAAGTAATTCTACCGTCACGTCATATCCTTTTTTCAAAAGCGTATAAATCCTTCTTGCAATTGCCGCATTTTCCGTTTGAATATCGATAGATAGACGACGATTTGAAAAAGAAAGCGATCCGTTCATTCGAAGTAACGCTGATAGTTCTGCTTTCTCACAGCATTCCTTCATCTCAAGATTCGTCAACTCTTTCTTTGTTTCTGATGCAAATGACACAGTCAACACCTCCTTATACGATTATTGTGGAACAAAAATCTTGTCCTATATGAAAGGATGAGCGTTACCTCAAACGAGGCAACGCACATCTACAACAGTGAATATAAAATGGAAGCTAACTTTAATGTATCGTGCCTTACAACACGATCATCATACTTCGCTAATTGATCTTGAATGACATCAATATTGTTTTCGATAAAACGCTCTTCATCTACTACAACTGGCGCCGACATTTCTTCCTCATATAATTGACGTAATTCACAAGGAATATCACGGTTATTTACAATTGCAGTATCGATAAATGGTTTACCTAAATGATCATGTAACGCCTGCACATGGTCAAACGCAGTATATCCCATCGTTTCACCAGCTTGCGTCATAACATTACATACATATACCTTCTTCGCTTTTGCAGCAAGAACAGCGTCCCCGATTTTGTTAACAACTAAATTCGGTAATATACTCGTATACAAACTTCCTGGACCAAAAACAAGTAAATCAGCTCGTTTAATCTCAGCCAACGTTTCATGTAACGGTTCTACATCTTCTGGAGTTAAAAAGACACGGTTAATCTTCTTCCCGAAATAAGGAATTTTTGATTCACCTGTTACAATTTCTCCATCTTCTAGTTCCGCATGCAATACTGCACTTTGGTTCGCTGCCGGTAACACACGTCCTCTGACGTTCAACACTTTACTCGTTTCAGTAATCGCATGGAAGAAATCTCCTGTAATCGAGGTCATACCCGCCAATAATAAATTACCTAACGCATGACCTTTCAGCCCATCTCCCGTTGTGAAGCGATGCTGAAATAAAGCTTCCACCAGTGGCTCTACATCTGATAACGCAACAAGTACGTTACGAATATCACCTGGGGGTGGAATTTCTAGCTCATCACGTAATCTACCTGAACTGCCACCATCATCAGCGATTGTAACAACTGCTGTAATATCAACAGGATACTGTTTTAATCCTCGTAACAAAACAGAAAGTCCAGTTCCGCCTCCCATGATAACAATTTTAGGTTTTCTCTCTTTTTTCATCCCTTAATGGCCCTTTCTCTTCTCCACATCACGATGAGATACATGAACACTATACTCTGGTTTCAAATGTTTCCCAAGGTATTCTGTAAGCGTAACAGAACGATGCTGTCCACCTGTACATCCAATTGCTATTACAAGTTGACTCTTGCCTTCTCTTTTATAATGAGGCAGCATGAAAGTGATAAGATCCGTCAATTTCTCTAAAAACTTATGCGTCTCATTAAATTTCAGTACATACGATGAAACTTCCTCATCTAGTCCTGTTAATGGCTTCATATGTGGAATGTAATATGGATTTGGTAAAAAACGAACATCAAATACTAAATCTGCATCAATTGGAATGCCGTACTTAAATCCAAATGACATAACATTTACACGAAATGCTTGCTCCGTTTCAGTTGAAAACAGATGAACAATTTTTTCACGTAATTCTTTCGGTTTTAAATCCGATGTATCAAGCACAATATTCGCTCGCGCCTTCATATCAGTTAATAAGCTACGCTCCATCTCAATTCCCTTTAACGGCAAACCAGTTGGTGCAAGTGGATGCGAACGTCTCGTTTCTTTATAACGAGTCACAAGCGTGCTATCCTTCGCATCTAAGAATAAAATATGAGGAATAATCCATGTACGTTCTGATAAATCATCAAGCGCTCCCCATAAATGTTCGAAAAACTCTCGGCCACGTAAATCAACGCCAAGTGCTACTTTATTCATTTTCCCTTTTGAATCCGCCATAAGCTCAATAAACTTTGGCAATAACATCGGTGGTAAATTATCTACACAGAAATATCCTAAATCTTCAAAACTTTGTAAAGCTACTGTCTTTCCAGCTCCAGACATTCCTGTAATAATTACCATTTTTATATCATTATTCTCTGTCATCGTATCCTCTCCTTGACGGTTTAACTCGGATCTAATCGGTATGAAAGCAACTCAAAATCTGGGGTATATACAAATGTACCGTAGATTATGCCATTTCCTTTAATTAAATAATCAATAATGTGATAATCTCCTGGTGCCATTGCTAAATCATCAATTTTATCAAATGTATGCCAACCAATGATGCCTTCTTCGCTCTCTAGTTTGTTTTCTCCTGCAAAATCTGTCGCTAAAAAGGAGAACATCATCCATTCAGAAACAACTTTATCACCTTCTTGGATGACAAAGGTGAAGACCCCCTTTAACGCTGGGTTCTTTAAATAAATCCCTGTCTCTTCACGATACTCGCGAACAACGGAATCTCTTACAGTCTCACCACGCTCCATTTTCCCGCCTGGTGCAACCCACCAATTCCGGCGAGGTTTTTGGAGTAAGAGTACTTCATTATCTCTAATTAACACACAGTTTGTCACTCTTTGCATGTTTCTTCACCTCAGCTACTTGCAGCAAATTTTTCACTGCATACTCATTTCATTATACTATCAAAAACAGTTTGCTACAACGAAGGAGCCAGTCCTCTTTCGCTAAGCACACGCTACTCAACAATTTTAAAAAAGCTTTCTATAACAAGCAATGTAAATGCTTAGAATTCCAATGAATAGCATGAAAAATCCCCTTAACGATTTTTATCGCCAAGGGGATTAAAGCCTTTATTTCTTACCGAAATAAGTAACAATCGCAAATCCTAAAATAAAGGTAATAATTGAACTTATAATTGAAAATCCTCCATTTGGAATACCAGGGAACACAATTACAATCGAGCCGATAACAAGTCCAATAATTGCCGCAAATGTCATACTTTTATAACGATCTAATAAGAAACTAATTCCTTTACTACTTACAACGAACCCTACCATAACACCAGCACCGATAACTGCGATTAAAGGTAAGTTCAGTGTAGTTAAAGCGTTAATTGCTGTCGGATACACACCAATAATTAATAAAATAAATGATCCGCTAATTCCAGGAAGCAACATAGCCATACTAGCCATCCATCCTGCGAAAAATAAACCAATTGCATTTAAAATTGTTAACGTCGTAATTGGATCTGCTGCCTTATCTGGTTTAAAGAAAGCTGTGATCGCAACAAGAATTGCTGCAACTATTAATAAAACAATGTGCTTACCTTTAAATGATGCCTTTGCATCAGCTTCCCTCATTAACATCGGTAATATACTAATAATTAAACCGAGGAAGAAAAATTGAGTCGGTTCATAATGATTTGCAAGTAAATATTTAATAACGTGACTTAACGTTAAAAACGCTGCTGCCACACCAGCTGCAAGAGGAATTAAAAATCCTAAATGTTTTTTCCATTCACGACTAAAGAATCCACTAATTGCCGCAAGCAATTGTTCATAAATCCCTAACACAACAGCGATTGTACCGCCGCTCACACCAGGAATTAAATCACTAACGCCCATACAAAATCCACGATATATATTACGCCATTCCATACTGAATAAATTCCTCATTTCTTATAGTGATTTTTTCCGTAAAGTCCAGTATATCAATAAGAAAGCTTATAATCTCAATATTTTTTGACAAAACTTTGACATTTTCACACAAAAAAAGAAGAAAGCTCTTATATGTAGCTTTCTTCTCAAAAAGTATAGCATCCCTTATTTTTCTGATACAGTTTTTAGTTCTTCTAATAACTCTTCTACGTAATGTTGTGCGCTTTGCGCTGCAATACTACCGTCACCTGTTGCAGTTACAATTTGACGAAGCATTTTTTCGCGAACATCACCAGCTGCGAAAATACCAGGAACTTTCGTTTCCATACGCTCGTTCGTTTCAACGTAACCATTTTCATTTGTAATACCTAACTCAACAAACGGTTTTGATAGTGGTAACATACCGATATATACGAAAACGCCATCAGTTTTGACTTCTTTCTCTTCTCCACTGTTTACGTCTACAAGCGTTACGCTTCCTACTTTACCATTCGCTTCGTTAATTTCTTTAATAGTGTGATTCCAAATGAAATCTACTTTCTCGTTTTGGAAAGCACGATCTTGTAAAATTTTCTGTGCACGAAGAGTATCACGACGGTGAACGATTGTTACTTTTGATGCGAAGCGTGTTAAGAACACACCCTCTTCAACAGCAGAGTCTCCGCCCCCAATAACAACAAGTTCTTTCTCTTTAAAGAATGCACCATCACATACCGCACAGTATGATACACCACGGCCGCCAAGTTCTGTTTCACCTGGTACACCGATTTTTTTATACTCTGCACCACTTGCAACGATAATTGCACGTGTTTTATACTCTTTTTTACCAGCAATAATTGTTTTGTACTCTTTACCATCGATGACTGCTTTCACATCACCATATGCATATTCAGCACCAAATTTCTTCGCATGCTCGAACATTTTATTTGATAAGTCTGGTCCTAAAATTGACTCATAACCTGGGTAGTTTTCTACATCTTCTGTGTTCGCCATTTGTCCACCTGGAATACCACGCTCAAGCATTAATGTGCTTAAATTCGCACGAGATGTATATACTGCAGCTGTCATACCAGCTGGTCCTGCACCAATAATAATGACATCATAAATTTTTTCTTCTGACACACTATTCACTCCTATTCATTCCTACACAATTAAGTTACCCTCATTATACTGTTAGCATCATTTTTTTCCCAATGATTTGCTTACTTATGTGTGCGTACGCTTAACAGCTTGCACATACTTTCGAACAGTCGCTACAGATACATTATATACATCTCCGAGCTCTGACTGTGTCATCTTATTTCCTTGTTCGCTGCGTACGATATATTCAACCGCAGCTGACCACCCGTATACATTTGTAAAAACCGCCCCAGATGTATATAAGCGTATGAACGTACAAAACCAAAATTGTAAACACTCTTCGATTAATTCATCATCTTTTTTCGTATAATTGTATAACGCATCCGCGATTCGTGCGCACTGTTCAAATTGCTGTAAATCAGCTGGAATGCTCTTATGGCTATTAAGTAAAAAGAAATACTTTGCAAGTTGCGATACGATTGGAACACCGTTCTTCACCTGCGTTACATCAAAGAAGAATCCCACCTTCTCTGGCGTTGACAATTCATTCATTAAATATAAAGCTAGCATTTGTTCCTCTAGCGTCGCACTTTGCTGAAATGATTTTCGTAATTCTTCAAATAACACGTTTTGTCCTTCATCCGCTAAATTCAATGCATTCCACGGTTCTTTTCCCTTTTTATCAGGGTGCAATTCTACAACATGTTGCCACATTTTTTCAGCTACTTGCTGATCTTTCACCATATACGCAGAATATGCAAACCAATAATAAAAACTAACGTCTCCCTCATATCCTTGACGCTTTAATAATTTAAACCATTTATATGCAGGCTCGAAATGACCAATTGTTGCAAGTGTCGTTCCAAGTTTCAAACGATGTTCAAACGAAATCGGATATACCGAAACTAACTGCGCAGCTAATGCCTCTACTTGTTTATGCTCTCCAATTGAATATAGAAAAATAAGCGTATTACAAAGCGCATGTATATTACCTGGATTTTTCTCTAAAATCATTTCAGTTAACTTCAGCGCCTTATCTACATTACCAGATTGAAAATGCGCAATGGCTAAATTATTATGCCCCGACCAAAATTCCGGATAATCTTTCGTAACAATTTCTAATGTAGCAATTGCTTCTTCCAATTGTCCGTTGCGAATATAACGATTCGCTTCTTCCTGCATAACAATTAAATCATCTTCATCCTCAATCTCTTCGGCACCCATCGCTTCTTCTTCCATGATCTCAAGTAATTCTAATGTATCTTCTACGAATTCCTTCTCTTCTGCAACTTCTAAATAGCGATCCGCATACTTCTTCGCCTGCTGAAATAGCCCCATATATGCATAATTATTTGCAATAAAATAATAACACTGTTCAAGTTCTGGATTAGATCTAACAAGCTTAAAGAAGGTTTGATTTGACTCTTGATATTCACCAGCCTCAGATAATACTGTTGCTAATTGGCATAAAATAAACGGCTCCTTCTCACTTTGTGCCGCTCTTCGAAAATATTTAATTGCATCTTGCAATTTCTGCCCTTTGTAAGCCCTCATCCCTTTTTTATAAAAGAAGTCCGATAATTGATTAAAAGAGATAACTTGTCCGTTCTCCTTATATATTCTTTGATTTTTCCCCATATATCCTCCAGTTTTTTGTTTTCTTCGTTCACACATTCTTCTATCTATAAGTATAAACGATTCCGTAAAAAACAAAACAGTATATTATACTCAATTATTTCCTTTTTATTCATTAAAAAAGAAGAGAAATGTTACATTTTTAGTATCAACCTTCTCTAGCATCCATTTCTTCTTTTGTATAAATAACACGCATTGGATTTCCACCTACGAAAGCACCACTTGGTACATCTCTATGAACCAGTGTGCCAGCTGAAACAATCGCGCCATCCCCAATTTTCACACCTGGTAATATAGTCGTATTTGCTCCAATCATCACTTCGTTTCCTATGATGATTTCCCCAAGTCGATATTCGCGAATTAAATATTCATGTGCTAAAAGCGTTGTATTATAGCCGATAATCGAATTTTCTCCCACAACTATCTTTTCCGGGAACATAATATCTGGCATTACCATAAGCGCAAATGATGTTTTCTTTCCTACTTTCATCCGTAAAAACGTACGATACAGCCAATTCTTCACAGATAAAAATGGTGTGTAGCGTGCGATTTGGATAATAATAAAGTTTTTCATTACCTTCCAAAAAGACACTGTTTTATACACATTCCATAATGAATTTTCTCCTGAAACAGGATAGCGCGTTGTCCGTCGCACTGAACTCTCTCCTCTACTTATACAAAGTAAAACTTTACGAGCGATTCATATCAGACAAAATCGGTAGTAAATCACTCATTTTATCTAACATAAAGTCCGGTTTATAAGCCTCTAAATACGCTCTACCTTTCAATGTCCATGAAACCGCAGCTGTTTTCGTACCCGCATTTTGTCCACCAACAATATCATGATGATTATCCCCAACCATCAATGCCTCTTCTGGTTTCGCATCTAATAACTCAAGCGCTTTTTGAAGTGGCTCTGGATGTGGTTTCACATGCTCTACATCGTCAATTGTTACGACAACATCAAAGAACTCATCAAGCTTTGATAACTTTAATCCCATCTCAACGGTTTGTCGCGCTTTCGTTGTAACAATACCAACTTTATAACCTTGTTTCTTTAATTCTTGAACTGTTTCATATACAGTTTCATATTCTTCTACTAATTCATCATGATGATCATGGTTAAATTGACGATAGCTTGTAATTAACTCTTCAACCTTGCTTTCATCAATCTTACTAAAAGTATCATGTAAAGATGGACCGATAAATGGCAATACATCTTCACGCTTATATTGATCTGGATAATATGTATTTAAAGTATGTAAAAAAGAAGAAATAATAAGTTCATTTGTATTAATTAACGTTCCATCTAAATCAAATAACACTGTATTTATTTTCATTGCCTTAGTCCTTTCTCTTTCCTGAATATGAAAGAAGCAGCATCTTATAATAAGATGCTACTTTTCTCTAATTTTCCGAATATCTTTTATCAGCTTGCCCCATTTTTCGCCTCACAATAATGAAAATAATAGAAATAACAACAAGTCCAATTGACATCACTTGTGCAATACGAAGTGGTCCTAGCATTAAACTATCTGTACGTAACCCTTCTACGAAGAAGCGTCCTACTGAATACCAAATTAAATATGTGAAGAATAGTTCCCCGCGGCGTAAATTCACTTTTCGTAATGCAAGTAATAGAATTACTCCCGCGAAATTCCATAATGATTCATATAAAAATGTCGGGTGGTAGTACACACCATCAATATACATTTGATTAATAATGAAATCCGGTAAATGAAGACCTTCTAAAAACTGTCTCGTTACTTCATCACCATGTGCCTCTTGGTTCATAAAGTTTCCCCATCGGCCAATTGCTTGTCCTAGTAAAATACTTGGCGCAGCAATATCAGCCAACTTCCAGAATGAAACCCCGCGGCGTTTCGCAAAAAGAATTCCTGTAATAACAGCCCCGATTAAACCACCATGAATCGCCAAGCCACCTTGACGAATATTAATAATTTGACTCGGGTTTTGCGCGTAATATTCCCATTCAAAAATAACATAGTACATTCTCGCAAATAGAATAGCGATCGGTACCGCAATTAATACAAGGTCAACAAATGTATCTTTTGGAATACCTAGCCTTTCTCCCTCGCGAGTTGCTAGCCAAAGACCTAATAGCACACCTGTACCGATAATAATCCCGTACCAATAAACAGGAAACGGCCCAAGTTGGACAGCTACGCGGTCAAGCTGCGGTACAGAACCTAACAGCATATGTATGACCTCCCTCTCCAAAGTTTACTCCTGATTTCCTAACTCAATCGCACTCATTAATCGTTCTGAGAACTGCTGTGCTGCATTGACTCCCATACGTTTTAAACGGAAGTTCATCGCTGCTACTTCAATAATAACAGCCAAGTTTCGACCAGGACGAACTGGAAGTGTAATCTTCGTTAGTTCTGTATCAATAATCTTCATCTTCTCTTCATCAAGACCTAAGCGATCATAATTTTTCTTTTGATCCCAAATTTCAAGATTAATAACAAGTGTAATACGCTTATAATTTCGCACTGCCCCTGCACCAAATAACGTCATAACGTTAATGATACCTAGACCACGAATTTCTAATAAATGCTCAATTAAATCTGGTGAGCTTCCTACTAATGTGTCTTCATCTTCTTGACGAATTTCTACACTATCATCCGCAACAAGGCGGTGACCACGCTTCACAAGTTCAAGAGCTGTCTCACTTTTACCGACACCACTTTGACCTGTAATTAAAACACCAACGCCGTAAATATCTACTAACACACCATGAACAGCAGTTGTTGGCGCTAACTTACCTTCTAAATAGTTTGTTAAACGACTTGATAATCTTGTTGTCGTTTGAGAAGAACGTAATAAAGGCATGCCGGATTCACGTGATGCTTGCAGTAACTCATCTGGTACATCTTGATTACGAGTTATAATAATACATGGCGTCTCCTCGGTACAAAGCGCTTTCATTCTCTCTTGTTTTTGCTCTGACGTTAACGTGTCAAAGAACGTAAGCTCCGTCTTTCCAAGAAGCTGTACGCGATCAGCTGGATAGTATGTGAAAAATCCTGCCATTTCAATTCCAGGTCTTGATAAATCACTTGTATCAATCGGACGATGAATTCCATCTTCACCACTTATTAACTCCAATTGAAATTGTTCAATTAAATCTTTTGTCCTTACTTTCGGCATATGTATAAACCTCCACTCCGCTGCGGGTTCAGTCTCGTTTGATGTAAAATTCCATTCTACCCGATATTGTACCATTTTTTTCTGGAAACAAGAAATACGGTTTCTAATAAATAGAAAAAAACATTTCATACACATCATGAAATGTTTTTCTTTTTGTCATTTTCTCTTTTTTTCATATAACGGTTCCACAATTGCCTTTTCAATAATCATATTAAAAATTGAAATACAAATTGCCGCAACAATCGCTACACCGAAACCTGATATATTAAATGCATCTCCTAATAATGAATCTGCTATTTTTAACGTAATCGCATTAATAACAATTAAGAAGAACCCGAAAGTTACAACTGTAATTGGTAGCGTAATTAAAATTAAAAACGGTTTTACGAACACATTTAAAACAGCCAAAATAATACTCGCAATAATTGCAGTTTGTATATTTGCTACGTAAAACGCGTCTGGTGCAATCCCTTTTAAAAGTCCCGATACAGCGATTAACACAACGCTATTTACAAGAAGTGATACAATCCATCTCATTTTCTTACACATCCTTTAAACATATATATTTCATCATACGCTAATAGATAATAAACGCAAGTATCATGCAAACACTTATACCAACTTATTCTACTCTTCATGCTTGTATACCTACTAACATTTCCTTGTGAAATAAGGCCCACACCATCTATGCTCATGCGTTTTCACAAAAGTCCAAGTGAAATCTTTATCTACAATATAAATATCGCCTTTATACATATCATCTGTTTCACGTAATATATCATCCATACTTAATAAACTCGCATCTTTTATTATTAGTACATCATCACAGCGTTTCCGAAAATATACACCCCACCTTTGGAACTCTCTTACCTTCATACTTTTCTTTCGCAACACATCTAAAAACTCCATCGTCTCCCCCTATACAATAAAAACCGAGTGTCATTTCCACTCGGTTTTTATTCATACACTTATTGTGATAACTCTACTTCTTTTATTTTTGCTTTCATCCTTGCTTTATCACGAACTAAAATGTCTTTTAAATACTTACCTGTATACGAGCGCTCTTCTTTCACTACTTGCTCTGGCGTTCCGGAAGCAACGATTTGTCCACCTTTGTCCCCGCCTTCTGGTCCAAGGTCAACGATATAATCAGCTGTTTTTATCACATCTAAATTATGTTCAATTACAAGTACCGTCTCACCGCTCTCAACAAGACGTTGCAACACTTCTAGAAGACGTGCGATATCATGCGCATGTAAACCAGTCGTTGGCTCATCTAAAATGTATAGCGTACGCCCTGTAGAACGACGGTGTAATTCAGAAGCTAATTTCACACGCTGTGCTTCACCACCAGATAACGTCGTAGCTGGTTGCCCTAATTTCATATAACCAAGCCCAACATCTACAAGTGTTTGAAGTTTACGCTTAATTTTTGGGATATTAGCGAAGAACTCTACTCCATCTTCAATTGTCATCCCTAACACTTCAGAAATGTTCTTATCTTTATACTTCACTTCTAACGTTTCACGGTTGTAACGTTTACCATGACAAACTTCACACGGAACGTATACGTCTGGTAAGAAGTGCATTTCGATTTTAATAATTCCATCACCACGGCACGCTTCACAACGTCCACCTTTTACGTTAAAGCTGAAACGTCCTTTTTGATATCCGCGCACTTTCGCTTCATTCGTTTGCGCAAACACATCACGAATATCATCAAATACACCTGTATACGTCGCTGGATTAGAACGTGGTGTACGACCGATTGGTGATTGATCAATATCGATTACTTTATCTAAGTTCTCAAGACCTTTAATTTCTTTATGCGTACCTGGCTTCGCTTTCGCTTTATATAACTTTTGCGCTAACGATTTATATAGTACTTCATTAATCATCGTACTTTTACCGGAACCAGACACACCCGTTACCGCTACAAACGTACCAAGTGGGAATGACATTTTCGCGTTCTTTAAGTTATTCTCTTTTGCACCGACAATTTCCACTTTACGTCCGTCACCTTTACGTCTTTCAAGTGGAACCGGAATAAACTCTTTACCGCTTAAATACTTCCCTGTTAATGAATTCTCATCTTGCATCACTTCAGCTGGTGTCCCTGCTGATACGACTTGTCCACCGTGAATACCTGCACCAGGTCCGATATCAAGTAAATAGTCAGCTGCCATCATCGTATCTTCATCATGTTCAACGACGATTAACGTATTGCCTAAATCGCGCATTTCTTGCAATGTACGAATAAGACGATCGTTATCACGCTGGTGTAAACCGATAGAAGGCTCATCAAGAATATAAAGTACGCCAGTAAGACGAGAACCAATTTGCGTCGCCAAACGAATGCGTTGCGCCTCACCACCTGATAAAGTTCCTGCGGCACGACTTAACGTTAAATAATCTAAACCAACGTTCACTAAGAACCCAACGCGCTCCTGAATTTCTCTTAAAATTAAATGAGCAATTTTTTGTTGTTTCTCCGTTAGCTCTACATTTGAGAAGAATTCCTGTACTTCTTGAACAGAATACTTCGTTACATCAGCAATTGTTTTGTCACCAACGAAAACAGCTAAACTCTCAGGTTTCAAACGTCCACCTTTACACTTCGGACAAGCTTGTTCTGCCATATACTTTTCCATTTGCTCGCGGATATAATCAGAACTCGTTTCACGATAGCGACGTTCAATATTTGGGATAACACCTTCAAATAAAATCTCATTTTCCTTTACTTGACCAAATTCATTTACATAGCGGAAGTAAACTTTCTCTTCACCGCTTCCGTACAACACTTTATCAAATAAATCTTTCGGTATATCTTTCACAGGCATATCCATATCAACGCCGTAATGATTACAGACAGACTGTAAAAGCTGTGGGTAATATTGTGAACTTGTCGGTTCCCAAGGCGCAATCGCATGCTCATTTAATGATAAATCCCAGTTCGGAATAACAAGTTCTAAATCCACCTCTAGTTTTGAGCCAAGTCCATCACAAGACGGACATGCCCCGAATGGACTATTGAATGAGAACATACGCGGCTCTAATTCTCCAATTGAAAAACCACAATGCGGACAAGCATGATGTTCACTAAATAGAAGTTCCTCTTCTCCCATAACATCGATTAACACGCGGCCCCCACCAAGCTTTAATGCACTTTCAAGTGAATCAGCAAGACGGCTTGCGATCCCTTCTTTTACAACAATACGATCAATTACAACTTCAATGGAATGCTTTTTGTTTTTATCTAACGCAATATCTTCTGATACATCAAGCATTTCCCCATCAACACGTACACGAACATAACCTTGCTTCTTAATATCTTCCAGCACTTTCACGTGCGCGCCTTTACGCCCAGAAACGATAGGAGCTAACACTTGTAATTTCGTACGTTCAGGATATTCAAGTACACGGTCTACCATCTGCTCTACTGTTTGTGACGTAATTTCAATGCCATGATTCGGACAAATTGGCGTGCCAATTCGCGCAAATAATAAACGTAAATAATCATAAATCTCGGTTACCGTTCCAACAGTTGAACGCGGATTACGACTCGTCGTTTTTTGATCAATCGAAATCGCTGGTGATAATCCTTCAATCGTATCTACATCCGGTTTATCCATTTGCCCTAAAAACTGGCGTGCATACGCAGATAACGATTCTACGTATCTGCGCTGTCCTTCTGCATAAATCGTATCAAATGCTAATGATGATTTCCCCGAACCAGACAATCCCGTTACAACGACAAGCTGATTTCTCGGAATGGTTACATCTATATTTTTTAAGTTATGTGCTCTAGCACCTTTTACAACAATAAAATCCTTGCTCTTACTCACTCTTTTCACCCTTCCGCTTTTAATTCTAATAATAAATCTCTTAATTCAGCTGCACGCTCGAAGTCTAACGCTTTTGCTGCCTCTTTCATTTCTGCTTCCATCTTCGCAATTGTCTTTTCACGCTCTTTTTTCGTCATCTTCTTAGCTGGCGTTGCTTCATATGTTTCCGGCTCTTCAGCAGCTGTCGTTGCACGGATTACATCACGCACGCCTTTTTGAATCGTTTTCGGCGTAATACCATGCTCTTCATTGTAAGCTTCTTGTATAGTACGACGACGTTGCGTTTCTTCAATCGCAATTCCCATCGATCTTGTTATACGATCTGCGTACATAATAACGCGGCCGTTTTCATTACGTGCCGCACGACCAATTGTTTGAATTAATGAACGCTCTGAACGCAAGAACCCTTCCTTATCAGCATCTAAAATAGCTACAAGTGATACTTCTGGAATATCTAATCCTTCCCGTAATAAGTTAATACCGACAAGTACATCAAACTTACCAAGGCGAAGGTCACGGATAATTTCAATACGTTCTAATGTTTTAATTTCAGAGTGAAGATAGTTCACTTTAATTCCTACATCTTTTAAGTAATCCGTTAAATCCTCTGACATTTTTTTCGTTAAAGTCGTAATCAATACACGTTCATTTTTTGCAATGCGATCTTGAATCTCTCCTAATAAATCGTCAATTTGCCCTTCAATTGGTCGTATATCGATTGGTGGATCTAAAAGCCCTGTTGGACGAATAATTTGTTCTATTACTTCTGGCGACTGCTCTAACTCATACGGTCCTGGCGTTGCTGAAACGTAAATAACTTGATTTGTTTTCTCTTCAAACTCATCAAATGTGAGCGGTCTATTATCTAAAGCTGATGGCAGACGGAATCCATGATCCACAAGCACTTGCTTACGTGCTTGGTCCCCGTTATACATCGCTCTTACTTGTGGCACTGATACGTGCGACTCATCCATAACGATTAAGAAATCTTTCGGGAAATAGTCTAATAACGTATACGGCGTTGCACCGGCTGGACGAAGTGTTAAATGGCGGGAATAGTTTTCAATCCCTGAACAAAAGCCCATCTCGCGCATCATTTCTAAATCATAACGTGTACGTTGCTCTATACGCTGCGCTTCTAACAACTTGCCATTATCATTTAATTCCTTTAAACGTTCTTCTAATTCTTTTTCTATATTTTCAATAGCGACCTTCATCTTTTCTTCACGTGTAACGAAGTGAGATGCTGGGAAGATTGCTACATGATCACGTTCTGCTAATACTTCACCTGTTAACGCATTTACTTCGCGAATACGATCGATTTCATCGCCGAAAAACTCAATTCGAATACAATGCTCATCAAGTGATGCTGGGAAGATTTCAACTACATCTCCGCGCACACGGAATGTACCACGCTTGAAATCAATATCATTACGTCCATACTGCACATCAACTAGTTCACGAAGCAATTGATTGCGGTCCTTTTCCATACCAACTCGAAGTGAAACAACTAACTCGCGGTATTCTTCTGGAGAACCTAAACCATATATACACGAAACACTTGCAACGATAATTACATCATCCCGTTCAAATAATGCAGACGTTGCTGAGTGACGCAATTTATCAATTTCATCATTAATCTGCGCATCTTTTTCAATAAAAGTATCTGTTTGCGGCACATACGCTTCTGGCTGATAATAATCGTAATAACTAACAAAATATTCAACTGCATTATTCGGAAAAAAGTCTTTCAACTCACTATATAACTGCCCTGCTAACGTTTTATTATGAGCCATAACAAGTGTTGGCTTCTGCACTTCTTTAATGACATTTGAAATTGTAAATGTCTTACCCGTTCCTGTCGCACCAAGCAACACTTGCTTTTTCTTTCCACTATTAATTCCCTCTACAAGCTTCTCTATAGCTACCGGCTGATCACCTTGCGGGGAATACGCTGAGATAATTTCAAATTGATGTTCCAAGGAAAAACCGACCTCCTCATAAAAATCTGTATTATTATTTTACCACGAATGCCCATAAAAAACCTAAAAAAACGAACAGATATTCGGTAAAGTTTTCGACATTATATACACAGAAAAAGGAAGGAGTACATACTTCCTTCCTCTACTAACTCTATTTTTTAGGTACATATATTGCGTCTATCTTCATTCGTACAATCTATTAGCCTATAAGTGATTTCTAATTCATGCTGGTCTTTAACAATACTTTTACAACTATCTTTATGTAACCCTTTATTCTCACCAGCAAATTGGTCTTGTCTATTATCTACCACATAAAGTATATCTTTCTCACTATGCTCTAACGTTTGAAAAATCGGATCCCCTTCATGTGTGTAATGTACAATTCTTATTTTATCAACTTCCCCTTGTTCCACATTTAAAACGAATTGCTCGAATTTATCTAGATTGGAAATTCCTGCTCCCTTTACAATGACATCATTCTTCTTATCAATTGTAGTGTTAGATTGCGAGCATGCTACTAAACTAAAGAGAAATAGACATATAAAACTGGTTCTTTTTCCTATTGTCATCCTCTCCTATAAAAATTATTTGTATACCCAAAAGCTCCTTTCAACTATGAAAGGAGCTTTTCTTTTCTTTTCCTTTCTCCTTCTTCGGAAAAATCACATATGAAAATGAAATAACTGTATCTACTAAAAGTATAATTGCCCAAACTTGGCTAACACGACTCGCTGCTTTATTTAAAACAATCCCCGTTTCTAACCAATTACCCCATTGTTCAAACGGTACAAACCCATATAAGAAGAAAAAGAAAATATGAACAATCACAAATAAACTAAGATGCACTACCCAATTTTTCATTTCCTGCTTCGCATAGGCCATGCCTGTTAATTCTACTTGTTCTTCAATAATAGGCGCCGGTTCATTCCGCCATTTCGCAACTAATTTTTGTACAAATATATCAAGTTTCTTCAAATCCTTTTTCCCGTAGAAGACCGCATACAATAAAATAATTACAGTAATGATTTGAAAGTTAGAGAACTTTCCTGTTTGATAGTAATCCACTACTCCTAAAGTTAAAATAAACACTTCATTTACGAGTAGCACAATCCCCATAATAAAACTCGCCTTTTTCAAACGAAATCCGTAACGCAGTAAAAAGAAACCGATAGCCGATAACCAAAATACAATTTCTGCCCCAATTAAAAAATACCAACGATATTCTGCGAGTATACTCATTTATCCCTCTCCTTTTCATCATAAATACGAAAAGCTTCATCCATATATAGTAAAAGTTCTTCTTCGATTGGATACATGCTCATTTTCTGTGAAGCTTCCTTCGATTTTCTAACTTCCCATAACTTATCTAAAAATGCTTCGTCACCATTAGCCATCTCTAAACATTTCTGCATTAATTTCTTCGTTGCCTCTTGTACCTCATCACTAGCAGCTTCTTTACCATCTTTCATAAAAGTACGTAATTGCTTTAACAAATCTACCCACTCTAAAACATTCGGATCTTCCTCACTCATATTTGGCAAATTGTGAAGCAACTTTTGTTCTTCCTTTGAAAACACTTCATTTTGGAATATTTCACGTATACGAGGAGACTGTTTCGAAAGCTGAATCAATTCAAACATAACTTTCCAATCAAGTTCTCCCTCCACGTCCACCGAATAAACAACTGCTTGTAAAACACGCTCCATTTGATTAAATTTCTTTTGTTCTCCCTGTACAAATCGAAGTTGTTTTTCAAGAGAATCCTTTAAATTCAGCTCACCTTTTACTAACATATTCGCAGTTTCTTTTAACGAAAATCCCATTTCCTTTAAAAATAAAATTTGTTGCAAACGAATGACGTCAGCTTCACTATATAACCGATGTCCACCCTCTGTTTTCCCACTCGGCTTCAATAAATCTATTTGATCATAATAACGTAATGTACGTACCGTAACTCCTGTTTCTCTCGTCAATTGTTGTATTGAAATCACTGCCATCACCTCTTCCACTTCATTATAAAAGATGACGTTACGTAACTTTCAAGCTTTTTGTAAAAAAATACAAAAAGCTGTTTATACTCTTTGTATAAACAGCTTTTACGGAAATAACCCCTTTTGTACAGCACGACCACAAAATAAAATAAGTGCTCCAACAACAACACTCGTTGCTGTTTTATAATAATGGGCTGATAGTAATAAATAATACGATAAACCTACAGTACCAATCATAATACAAATACTTGGCACTGGATTACGAGAGAAGTTCTGCATTCCCCAAAACAAAGCAAAAATAGCCGTAGCAACACATAATACCGGTAATCCCATCCCAGTTCCCCTTTTTCTATTTATCCCTTACTCAGGCGATACCAAACTTATACACGATCAGCCTCTTTACTATTTCTATATTTCCATTTCGGCCAATAGTTCACAAAGAAATAAACAAACTGCCCTAGTACAAATAACACAAACGGCATACCAGCACTTCCGTAAACTATTAAATTGTACAAACTCCACACAGCTAAACTAATCGTAAAAAATAATCCTACATATTTAAACGCTTTATCTGACTGGAATCTCTCAAACTCATCCTGCATTTTTTCATTCCTCCTATCGCTATGCTCGTTTTCCTACCATAACTCCTATGATGAGACTACCTGCAAATAAGGAACTACATATTATAAGTATCTCTTGCACAGGTATAACAGCCCTGCCTATTGCTTTACTCGCAACAATATAAACAATAAGGAACAGAAATGCGAATACAAATGAGACGTTTACATGCTTTTTTATATTTTCATTTACTCGCTCATCTATATCAGGGAGTTCTTCTTTTTTGTACTTACGCTTTTTGTAATACATATACACTGTCAAAAATACAATTGCTAAAACGTTACTCACTACGAGCGGTAAAATTGGTATAGCTGGATTCATAATACAAACGACAATGTCTCCCAACAGCAATCCAAAAAACGTACCGACATACAACTTTCTAGCATCGTTCATTTTCTCTCCCCTTACTCTAGCGTAAATATCTCTTCCACCTTCACTCCAAAATATTTGGCGATTTTTAGGGATAATTCTAGACTCGGATTGTAATGATGGTTTTCAATCGCCACGATTGTCTGCCGCGTCACTTGCATCGCCTTTGCCATTTCCACTTGTGTTATATGATGTTGCTTTCTTAATTCTTTAATTTTATTTTTCACACCCATAGGCTCCACCTTCAAAAGTAAAGATATCTTTACTTAAATTATAAATATTTTCCAGTTACAAGTAAAGATATCTTTACAAATTTCAGAAAAATGTTTCACTGAACATCTACTCTAACAAAGTACAAGATTAATTCAATTTATATCAGCGATTTTTTAATATATCGACATCCGTAGCGCTATAATCATAAGAAAAAGCTGTCCCCAAATACCTTTGGGAACAGCTTCTTCGTCCTACTTACATAAATCCTAATCCCCATACAAGAACGTATCCAAGAACCGATAAGCAAACCGAGCCGATCAGCCCCGCCACAAATGCTTTGCTTCCTAACTTACGGAACGTTTTAAACTCTACATTTAAACCAAGCCCCGCCATCGCCATTGCGATAAGCATATAAGCGATGACTACAATATATCCCGCAACAACTTCTGGAATTACGCCAAGCGAATGCACCGCACTCATCGCTAAAAATCCGAAGATGAACCAAGGAATTGGAAGGTCACGCCACGATCTTTTTTCCTCGCTACCTTCACTCTTACCAAACCATACTCCGATTAAAATCGCTACTGGAACAAGCATTGCAACGCGCGTTAGTTTCACGATAACTGCGATATCTACAGCCGTACTTCCTCCTGGCGCCGCAGCCGCAATTACGTGAGCAATTTCATGCAGCGTCGCCCCTGAGAACACTCCGTATCCGTATGGGGATAGGCCAAGCACTGGATATAATAACGTATAAATAAGCGTAAATATCGTACCTAAAATAGCAATAATTGCGGCACCAACTGCTGTTTCATCATCCTTCGCTTTCACTTGCGGCGCAATTGCCACGACCGCAGCCGCCCCGCAAATTGCTGTCCCGCACGCTGTTAAAATGCCAAGTTTCTTTTCTACTTTAAATACTTTTGTTAGTCCGTATACAACGAAAATTGTAAATGTAATAACAACCGCAGCGATGACCAATACTTTCGGTCCCGCCTTCGCAATATCAACAAGGTTTAATCGCATTCCAAGTAAGATGATCCCAAAGCGCAGCAACTTCTTACTCGCAAAGTTCGTCCCTGCAATTGCTTCATGAGGAACTCCAATTGCTGCGCGCCAAATCATCCCAATTAGAATAGCAATTACTAATTGTCCCATAATATTTAAAAATGGAAGCTCTGCTAAATATTTCGCCGCAATTGCGATTAATAATGTAATCCCAATCCCTTGTGAAAATCCAAAGCCCTTCTTCTTTTGTATAACAAGTGTTTGTTCCACTTTGAACCACTCCAATAATCGTATTGGAACATGCATGTTCTTTCTACTTACATTATAAGAGAGTTTCTATAATAAGTTTAATATCAATATTGAATCTCTATCATCAGAAATACTTATGATAAAATAATAGAAAAAGAAAAGAGCCAATTATATGAACGTAGATATTTTAAAAATTTTTGTTACTGTCGTGGAACAGAAACACTTCTCCCGTGCAGCAGAATTATTAAATCTTTCACAGCCTGGCGTAAGTATGCACATTCGCAACTTAGAAAACGCATTCGGAACTACACTTATTCAGCGATCTCCGAAACATGTCCAAGTCACGGAAGCCGGAAATATTCTATACATACACGCAAAGCAAATGCTCTCTCTTTACGAAGATGCTAAACAAGAGATTAATGAGCTACATAACGTTGTAACAGGAACCCTTCGCATCGGTGCTAGTTTTACAATTGGCGAATACTTGCTCCCGAAAATACTAGCTAACTATGCGAATGAAAATCCACACGTCGAAGTCCATACCTTTATCTCAAATACAGAAGACGTTTTGCAAAGCCTTCGCTCTAATCAAATTGATATCGGCTTAGTAGAAGGGCAAGTTGTATATGCTGATGTTGACGTTGAAACATTTATGCAAGATGAAATGAAGCTCGTCGTCCCGCCAAACCATCCACTGCTCCGCACAAATGAAATAAACGAAAGCACACTCCAAGATCAAGTATGGGTATTAAGAGAAAGTGGTTCTGGAACACGCGCTTATAGTGACCGCTTTATTCATCAACACCATTTAAAAATGAAGCGATTCTTTACATTTAGTAGTATCCAAAGCGTGAAGGAAGCAGTGAGTGCCGGGCTTGGCATCGCTATACTTTCCGATTGGACTGTACGGAAAGAGCTACTTGCAAAAGAACTATTCCACGTCGAAGTTCCAAATGAGCAACTCATCCGTCCGTTCTCCATCGTGCGCGGCAAGTATTTCATTCCATCTAAAGCCATTCAAGTGTTCTTAAATCATGTAGATTCTTTTGCAAAAAAACAGCATTGACCTTCACATTAGTGTGAAGGTTTACAATACATGTAAAAGGAGTGAAACACATTGCGAATCGGGGAGTTATCAAAAGAAACTGGCGTTAGCGAAAGATCACTAAGACATTATGAAGAAAAGGGATTACTCCCTTCGAAGCGCCTCGCAAATGGCTATCGTGATTTCGATGAAAGTGCCATCGAAAAAGTGGAGCTTATTCAAATATACTTACAAATTGGCTTAAATTTAGAAGAGACGGCAAGGATGCTGCGCTGCCTTGAAATTGAACCGCACCTGTACGACAATCCGTGCAGCAGCATCCTTACGCTTTACGAAGATAAACTTAATGAAGTAACAAAGCAAATCTCATTGCTTTCCAACATCCAAACGAATTTGCAAAAACACGTTTCACTCCTAAAACAAGCAAAAGAAAGGGAATGATTACATGTTTGTTATACACGGCAGTTCAAGACAAAATGGAAATACAGAAACTTTAACACATATGATGATAGAGGGCATTGAAACAGAGCAAATTTACTTGCGAGACCATACAGTCCATCCTATTACAGACCAACGTCATGATGCAGAAGGATTCCAACCTGTAAATGATGACTACGAGCAGTTAACCAAACGCATGTTAGAGCACGACACAATTATCTTTGCTACACCATTATATTGGTACGGAATGAGCGGACATATGAAAAACTTCATCGATCGCTGGTCACAAAGCTTACGCGATACATCACTTCATTTCAAAGAAAAAATGAAAGGTAAAAAAATGTACGTTGTCATAGTTGGCGGAGATAATCCGAAACTAAAAGCATTACCGCTTATCTCCCAGTTCCAATACATCTTTGATTTTGTTGGTTCATCATTTGAAGGTTATATTATTGGGGATGCAAATGGATTAGATGAAATCCAAAACGATGCTGAGGCGCTAGCGAAGGCACAAATTTATAATAATGAATTCAAAAATTACAAACAGAAATAAGTTTGAAAAACTATTTAGACTTAGCAACGCAAGAAGAATTAGAAAGCATGTTACAAGAATATCCTGATCCAATACTTTTCATTAGCCATGACCGTGCCTTCATTCATTCTGTTGCAGACCATATTCTACAAGTAGATGAGGGTGAACCAAGAGTATTCCACGGTAATTATGAGCAATACACAAAAAGAACAACCGGGAATTCTGTAAACGTTACTGAACAAGAATTATTACGATTACAAACAAAATTAACAGAAAGCATCGGCCGAATTTTCATACCAAATCATCACGATGACATCAAATCTCTCGAACAAGAATACGAAACATTATTAGTTCAAATCCAAGAATGTAAAGAAGCGCTCTAATGTCTTCCCTATATATCGACAGGGCCTTCCGCATTTCCCAAGAAATATTGGAACTTCGACATAGAAATGTTAGACATAACAACAAAAAAGCCGTGCATCAGCACGGCTTTTTACTCTATATACGAACAGCAGTCCCGCTCACAGCAACCATTAGCATCCCTTCGCGAACTACTTCGTAATCCACGTCAATACCAACAATTGCATTCGCATTTTTTTGTCTCGCAAAAGTTTTCATTTCTTCCATTGCGATGTCACGCGCTTCTTTTAATTTACTTTCATAAGCGCCAGCACGACCACCGACAACATCACGGACAGAGGCGAAGAGGTCACGAACGATATTCGCACCCATAATCGCTTCTCCATTCACGATATCAATATACTCAATAATTTCTTTTCCTTGAATTGTAGACGTTGTTGTTACAATCATACTTTATAGCCTCCCATATGAGATTTTTACCTACTTATGGTGCACTAATTCAGTACAAATTATATTTACGAACTAAACTGAGCTTCGTATAACCTACTGTATCCTCCGCCTCGCTCAATTAATTCATCATGTGAACCTTGTTCTGCAATACCATCTTTATTTACAACGACGATTCGATCCGCATTTTTAATCGTTGCAAGTCTGTGAGCGATAACTAACGTTGTACGGCCAGCTGCTAATTCAGCAAGTGATTTTTGAATTGCAAGTTCCGTCTCAGTATCTAGTGCAGAAGTAGCTTCATCTAGTATTAAAATTGGCGGGTTTTTCAAGAACATACGAGCAATCGCTAAGCGCTGCTTCTGTCCACCAGAAAGTTTCACGCCGCGCTCACCGATAACAGTATCTAAACCGTCTGGTTGTGAATAAATTAAATCTTCTAGCTGCGCACGTTTTACTGCCTGCCAAATTTCAGCCTCTGATGCCTTTAAATTTCCGTAAGCAATATTTTCACGAATCGTTCCTGAGAATAAGAACACATCTTGCTGCACAATTCCAATTTGCTTACGAAGTGAAGATAACGTCATATCTTTCGTATCAATACCATCAATTTGAATCGATCCAGATGATTGCTCATAAAAACGTGGTAATAGGCTACATAACGTCGTTTTTCCAGCTCCTGATGGTCCAACGAACGCAACCGTTTCACCTGCATGTATGTTCAAACTAATGTCATTTAAAATCGGTTCTTTGTTTTCATAACCGAACGTAATGTTTTTATATTGAATATCACCGTGTACATGCTTCACTTCCATTGCATCTTTAGAGTCTACAATATCAGGCTCTGTTTCAAGAAGCTCTACATACCTTTTAAAGCCTGCAATCCCTTTCGGATAGCTTTCGATTACCGCATTGATTTTTTCAATTGGGCGGAAGAAAATATTCGTTAATAGAACGAATCCAATAAATCCACCGTACGTTAATTCGCCTTGCAGAACAAACCATGTGCCGCATATTAAGACGAAGAGTGTTACGAGACGCATGAGCATATAACTAATTGACGAATTTAACGCCATAATTTTATAAGCCATTAATTTCGTTGTACGGAAACGAGCGTTGTTCACAGCAAATTGCTCCTTCTCAAACTTTTCATTTCCGAATGCTTGTACAACGCGGATACCACCAACGTTGTTCTCAATACATGCATTGAAATCAGCAACGTCTGAGAATAAACGTCTAAACGTACCTGTCATTTTTTTGTTGAAGTACAGCGCTAACCATAATAGGAATGGAATGACGAAGAACGTTAATAGCGCTAACTTCCAGTTAATCATCATCATAAATGAGAACGCCCCAACTAAAGTCATAACAGCGATAAATAAATCTTCTGGCCCATGGTGAGCAATTTCCCCAATTTCCATTAAGTCGTTTGTAAGACGTGAAATTAAATGACCTGTTTTATTATTGTCAAAAAATCTGAATGATAGCTTTTGAATGTGATCAAATAATTTCTGCCTCATATCCGTTTCAATGTTAACACCAAGCATATGCCCCCAATATGTAACGACATATTGCAAACCTGCATTTAATATATAAACTGCAAGTAAACCGAAACAAGCCCATAAAATAAGCGTCCAGTTTTGCCCTGGCAATAACTTATCAATAAATTGATTTACGATAAGCGGGAAACCAAGTTCTAGTAATCCTGCGACGACTGCACAAGAAAAGTCGAGTATAAATAAACCTTTATAAGGTTTATAGTAAGAAAAAAATTTACGTAACATATCTTCCCTCCATTTTCCAAAATTAAAAAGACTCCCTAAATGATAACCATTATCAAATAATTATTCAAGTTATCCGTCTATGAAACTGAAAATAAGGTTTGCGATAGTTATCGTTTTTTGCCGGAAAGTCGATATATTTAAATAATCGCTGATATATTCCGATAATCGCCGATATAATTTCAATTGCGCTGATATATTCTGATAATCGCCGATATAAATTTCATTTACTAACTACCCTCTCCCAAACAAAAAAGGCATCACCACAAGGTGATACCCTTTCTTTTATTACATCGCTTCCGAATCCCACTCATGCTCCTGCTGAACAAATACAACACCTAATTCGTGATGTCCCCCAGCATACAATGCCGTTTGAGCAAGACGAAGCTCACCATTTGTATCTAATACTTCTAATTTACAAAATGCCCCTGTCGTCTTCGTTTGAAGTGCATCATAAAATTCCTCAGCACTTCTTGGAACGACTCCATTTACTTTCGTAATAATTTCTCCAGGCAGTAAATTCAGCTCTGCACCAATTGTATTCGGGATTGTATCTAATACAACGAGCCCATCATTACGTGCAGCGAAGTACGCTGGTCTTGTCTCATCAGAAATTTTTTCTTGCATGGAAATCGTGAAACGCCCAAGCATTGCGACTCCCATCGCGATAATTGCAAGTACATGCCACCAATAACTTGCGATTCCTAAAACGAGCACAAGTGCCGCTAAGCCATAGACACGTCTTCCTGTAAATAATAAAGCTTCCGTCGGCTCATAACTTCTAATCCTTCTCATAAATCCAATTAAAAATGGAACGAGGAATAGAGAATATGTATCAGAACCGATTGAAACGACAGGCCACCATGAAATAAACTGCGTTACCGCGTCACCTGGTACAAGAATAAAAATAGGAACGATCCATAAACGCTTGGATTCGTGTAAACCAATCTTTAGCCCACGCTTACCCTTCCTAATCTTCGGCGTAGAATATCCTACTGCATTTTTAGAAATCAACAAACCCTCTACAACGAGCATGACGCCTAGCAAAATAGCAAGAGATACAATCGTACTCTCCTCACCATCTCCAAGCTGTAAGAAGGAAACTGGTAGCTTAGAAGATAATAGAACACATATCATCGCGACACTAAATGTGTAAGCTGCTGATAAATATCGATACATAGCAGTTACTCCAAATAATAATGTCCAAAGTAAGATGACCCATAAACTCGCTTTAGAAACAACAAGTCCAAGTCCAATTGTAATAATAGATACAACTAATCCGTATTTAACTCCTGCAAATAGAGACGTTCGCAGTTCAAACCAAATATCATAAACTTTAAAAGAAAAATCCTTTCGTTCTCGTAACATACGTAAGTATCCAACGAAGATACTACTTATTAAAAATACATAGACAGCAGGGTGTAAGAAAAAACGTCCAACTGCCCGCATTATTTCAAAAATCCATGCCTCCACGAACCCATTCACCACCATTTATATCATTCTTTCTTTTTATATTATCATAACTGGACAAACGTTTGTTTAACACAAAAAAATACAGGCAGCAAACTGCCTGTATTTTTTTATTTCGCTATTAATTTTAATGCTGATTGTAATTGTAGATCATTTTCTCCAGAACGGATTTTTTCAATAATTTTCGTTTGAATCGCCTCAGCTGTCTTTTTATCTAGCTGTCCTGTCGCTTCCATCTCATTCGCATTTTGAAATGCTTTCAGCGCTGATTCTGTCTCTTTACTAAAGTATCCATCTTCACGTCCTGGTACATATCCTAAGCTCTTAAGCATTTCTTGCGCGTGCTTTACTTGTACATCATTTGAATTGTATGAAAGTGTCTTTTCAATTTGAATTGGTGTCGCATGATAATAATCCGGTTGCTTCACTTCTACGGTTGGCGCGATTCCTTTTTTATGAATCCAGTTTCCATCCGGTGTTAACCATTTAAACATCGTTAGTTTGATGTTGCTGCCATCTTTAAATGGAACGGCTTGCTGAACAGTACCTTTACCAAACGTTTTTTCACCAATTAAATCGTATCCTTCTCCCTCTTTTAGCGCACCCGCTAAAATCTCTGAAGCAGAAGCACTTCCATTATCAATTAATACTGAAATTGGATATGATTTTCTCTCTTTCAATTCCGTAGAGAATTTCTTCTTCTCACCATTTCGTTGCTCTACTTGTAGCATCGGCTTTTTATCCGTCATAATTTCCCCTAGTATCTCTTCTACACTATTTAAGTAGCCACCAGGATTACCACGCACGTCAATAACTAAGCCTTTTATGTTTTTCTTCTCTAACTCTTTTAACTGATCCTTAAATTCTTTCGCTGTATTTTCAGCAAAGGAAGTGATTTGCATATAACCGATATCTTTTCCGCTCTCTTGTTTCACAGAACTAAACACTGTGAAGATTGGAATTTTTTCACGCTTAATTTTAAATACAATCGGATCAGCTACTCCTGCACGCTTAATTTCAATCGCGACAGTCGTTCCTTTTTTACCACGAATCTTTAATACCGCTTCTTCACGTGATAAATCTTTCACACTATTTCCATCTACAGATAAAATTTGGTCATTCGGTTTAATTCCAATCTTTTCTGCCGGTGAGCCTTTAATTGGTGATACGATAATAAGCTTACCGTCCGTTTTGTTCACCTCAGCCCCAATCCCCTCTAGCTCAGGATCAAGCGATTCACTAAACTGTTTAGCCGTTTCTTTATCCATATACGTGGAATAAGGGTCCTTCAGCGTAGACAACATACCTTGTATTGCACCTTCGACTAACTTGTCATCCTTCACGTCTTCCACATAACGTGAATCAATTAGTGCATACGCCTCATTAATTTTTGCCAAATTCCCTTGCGCAGTGCTAGCGTTTCCACTCGAAATTGTTTGCGTCACTTCTGCTGGGTTAACCCCAAATAAAGACATACCTGCAAACATTCCGCCAGCACCAATTAAAAATGCAACAACCATTCCAATAATTGCAACTCTACGTTTCAATGCGGAATTCCCCTTTCCAAAACACACAGGTGGTGTAGCAAAAGGCATCACACAGTGTGTGATGCCTTTACCTATTTCTACTATATGATAAGCTTGTACGAATTATGTTTGCAACTTTTTATACTTTTAAGAAGCGACGAATTGACATTACACTTCCCCACATACCGATTAAAGCCCCAATTAATACTAGTAAACCAGCTAATTGGAATACGAAAGGACTATATGGTAGAAGCTCGAAAATTGTTCCGCCAAGTTTTTCGTTAAATACACTTTGCAGTGAATTATACGTAACTAAAATTAGGCCAATTGGAATAATTGATCCTAATACTCCTAGGAATAATCCTTCTAATAGAAACGGCCAACGAATAAACCAGTTTGTTGCACCTACAAGTTTCATAATTTCGATTTCTGTACTACGAGCATAAATTGTAATTTTAATTGTGTTAGAGATTAAGAACATCGCTGTGAATAAAAGACCAGCAATTAGTGCAATCCCGATATTACGTCCTGTTTTTACAGTATCAAATAATTTTTCAACTTGACCTTTACCGTATTGAACGTTACTTACAAACTGCATTTTTTCAATCTTTTTCGCAATTGTTGCTGTATCTGTTGGTTCTTTTGCTTTTACAATGAATACGTTTTTCAATGGGTTATCTTGTTCAAATAACTCAAACGCTTTTCCGCTATCGCCTAAGCTTTTAATTAAGCTTTTTAGCTCTTCCTCTTTAGAAGAATATTTAATAGAGTCTACTTTTGCAATCTTACTCATATCATCTTCTAATTTCTTTTGATCAGCTTCTTTTGCTGCTGGATCAATGTGTACACGAATCTCAACATCTTGCTCTACCTTCGTCGCAAAATGGTTCATATTCATAATGGCTGTTAAAAAGACACCTACAAGTAATAATGTAACTGTTACTGCACTAACAGAAGCAAACGTCATCCATCCGTTACGGGATAGATTTTTTACACCTTCTCGCAAATGTCGACTAAGGGTCTTAGCCTTCATATCCGTATCCTCCCTCAATCTCGTCTCGAACAATTTTTCCGCCTTCAATCGCGATTACACGATGACGGATTGTATTTACGATATCTGCATTATGCGTCGCCATAACAATTGTTGTACCACGCTCATTAATGCGAGTAAAAATCTTCATAATATCTAGAGCTGTTTCAATATCTAAGTTACCTGTTGGCTCATCGGCAATTACAACCTTTGGTCGATTTACAATCGCTCTCGCAATCGCAACACGTTGTTGCTCTCCACCTGAAAGTTCACTTGGAAGTGCGTCTGCACGATCTTCAAGACCTACAAGACCTAAAACTTCTGTTACACGCTCACGAATTGCATCTGGTTCTTCTTCAATTACTTCTAAGGCAAACGCAACATTCTCATATACCGTTAATTTAGGTAGTAATTTAAAATCTTGGAAAATTACGCCTAATTGACGACGGAAATATGGAACATCTCTTTCTGCCAATGTTTCAATAACAAGTCCATTTACATTAATTGATCCTGTAGATGGCTTCTCTTCGCGATACATCATTTTAATAAATGTAGATTTTCCGGCTCCACTCGGTCCAACTACGTATACAAACTCACCTTGTTTAATGTTAACTGTGAGACCAGCAATGGCTTTCATACCATTCGGGTACTCCTTATAAACATTCGTCATTTTTATCATTATTTATCACCCAATACTTAATGATTTTTTTCGAAATACTTTTCTGTACATTTGAAAATAAAAGATAGCCTTTTATTCCCGCCTAACCATTCTTGTTGAAGGTAGTCTACTTATACTCTGTTTCTAAGCAATACTACTCTATGTAATATATTTCAGCAAAATTCTACAAACCCCATTGTAACATCAAACGGTTTCCAATTCGGATACATTTTTGTTACAGTTATGTTACATCCCCAAGAAAGGGAAACGAGTTGACTATATTAATCAACTCGTCCATTTTACCCTTCTTATTTATGTTCAGCTAACCATTCAGCTACTTTTTTCGCATCTTTACCTTGAATGATTCCTGGTGACATAGAACCGCGGCCTTTTTCAATAATCTTTTCAATCTCTGCTGCGTCATATTTCTGTCCTACTTTTCGTAAATCGGGTCCAGTTGCTCCTGATAAATCTTTCGCATGACAACCTATACAACTTTTTTGATAAATTTGCTCTGGGCTATCTGTGCTTGCAGATTGTTTCGAAGGCTTACTCTCTTCTTTATTTCCACACGCTCCTAAAGCAAAAACGACTGATGTTCCTAGCGCAATAGCCAACAATTTCTTTTTCACTTCTATCGCTCCCCATTGTTGATATTCTTTTCATTCCTAACACACTCATTTTCATTATAAGCATTATCTTTATATAGAAAAACTAAGGTATATTTCATATTCTTCAAAAATACAGTGAGAACCCTAATAATATAAAGCTTTTATAAGATGTTTCAATTCTGTGAACAACTTATAAACTTCTATAAAGAATCCTTTTTGAACGGGAAATCAGAAAAGTTCTGTATAAAGTATTACTCTATTGCCGCTCTGTTTTACTATTCTCTACTTTTTACAAAACAATATACAACATTGTATGCTACATATAATCCCATCAAAAAGAGAAGTTGTCGTTTCCAACTTCTCTTCCTCTGTACTTCATCCATATAAATAAAATAATACTCTTTATATCCTCTATATCCTCAGCATGCGCCAACAATTTTGTTGGCCTTTTTTCGCTTATTAAATGCGAGAACGTAAGTAAGCATCAATAAACGGATCAATTTCTCCATCCATAACTGCTTGTACGTTACCAACCTCTGTATTTGTACGGTGGTCTTTCACAAGAGAATATGGGTGGAATACGTAAGAACGGATTTGGCTACCCCATCCGATTTCTTTTTGCTCTCCACGAATCTCATCTAATTGTGCTTGTTGCTCTTCCAATTTCTTTTGATATAATTTCGCTTTTAACATTTTCATCGCGTGCTCACGGTTTTTAATTTGAGAACGCTCTGACTGACACGTTACAACCGTATTTGTCGGTGTATGCGTAATACGAACTGCTGAATCTGTCGTATTAACGTGCTGTCCACCAGCTCCACTTGCGCGGTACGTATCAATTTTCAAGTCTTCCGTACGCACTTCAATTTCAACTTCATCATTGAATTCAGGTACAACTTCACAAGATACGAACGATGTATGACGACGGCCTGAAGAATCGAATGGCGAAATACGCACAAGACGATGTACACCTTTCTCTGCCTTTAAGTAACCGTAAGCGTTATGACCTTTAATTAATAAAGTAACACTCTTAATACCAGCTTCGTCACCTGGTAAGTAGTCAACTGTTTCTACTTTAAAGCCACGTTTTTCAGCCCAACGTGTGTACATACGTAGTAACATAGAACCCCAGTCTTGTGACTCTGTTCCACCAGCACCTGGGTGTAATTCTAAAATTGCATTATTTTTATCATAAGGATCGCTTAATAATAACTGAAGTTCATACTCATTCATTTCTTGAATTAAGCCTTTTACTTCTGATTCAAGCTCCTCATGTAAATCTTCATCATACTCTTCTTTTAAAAGCTCATGCGTGACTTCTAAATTTTCGAATGTCTCATCTAACTGACGGAACTTCCCAACCATATCTTTCAGTGCATTTGCTTCGTTAATTACAACTTGTGCGCCTTGTTGGTCATCCCAAAATCCTGCACCCATCATTTTCTCTTCTAATTCTGCAATTTGTTTCTCCTTAGTAGGGAGGTCAAAGAGACCCCCTAAAAGCCGCTAATCTCTTAGCCATTTTCTCTAATTCCTGTCTAATTTCTACTAATTCCATTTCCTTCACCTCTATGTAATTGCTGTTACTTTCGTATGAAAACAAGGGAAACTCTCTCCACTTATGACGGAGAGAGTTTAATCCTTCTTAATTAAACATTTTTGATATAAAAGTTTGCAAAGCGGCCTGAACTACTGCCCTATATTACTTACCGATACCACAGCAGTTTTTATATTTTTTACCGCTACCACATTTACATAAATCGTTGCGGCCCACTTGGTCACCTTTTACAACTGGCTTTTTCTTCGCTTCTTCGCCATCGCTAGATGGGTGAACAGCTTCACCTTGAACAACTTCTTGACGCTCTAAGTTTTGTTCAATTTCAGCTTTCATAATGTAACGAGCGATTTCTTCTTCGATAGAAGCAATCATTGATTCGAACATTGCGAATCCTTCCATTTGATACTCACGAAGTGGATCGATTTGACCGTAAGCACGTAAATGAATACCTTCACGAAGGTGATCCATCGCATCAATATGCTCTGTCCATTTCGTATCTACAACACGGAATACAACAACTTTTTCGAACTCACGCATTTGCTCTTCTGGCATTAGCTTTTCTTTGTCATTGTAACGCTCTATTAATTTCGCGATAATTGGCTCGCTCATTTCCTCTGGAGCAAGACGACGTAATTCTTCTTCTTTCACATCTCCTTCTTGCAGAAGGTTTGTATTTAAGTAGTCAACAAGACCTTTAATGTTCCAATCTTCTTCAATTTCTTCTTGTGTATGAAGTCCAACCGCACGCTCTACTGTAGATTTCATCATACCTTCAATAATGCCGCGTAAGTTCTCAGACTCCATTACTTCTTGACGCTGTTTGTAAATAACTTCACGTTGCTGACGAAGTACATCATCGTATTGTAGTAACTGCTTACGTGCATCATAGTTATTTCCTTCTACACGTTTTTGCGCAGATTCTACTGCACGAGAAACCATTTTACTTTCGATTGGCTGAGAATCATCCATACCAAGACGATCCATCATTGCTTTCATGTTATCTGAACCGAAGCGGCGCATTAATTCATCTTCCATCGATAAGTAGAACTGCGTAACACCAGGGTCCCCTTGACGACCAGCACGACCACGTAACTGATTATCAATACGACGACTTTCGTGACGCTCTGTACCGATAACTGCTAAACCAACGTTTTTAATATCTTCTCCCAGCTTAATATCCGTACCACGACCCGCCATGTTCGTCGCAATCGTTACAGCGCCTTTCATACCAGCTTCTGCAATGATATCTGCTTCACGCGCATGGTTTTTCGCATTTAAAATGTTATGACGTACACCTTTACGCGTTAACATTTTTGAAATAAGCTCTGATGTTTCAATTGCAACTGTACCGACAAGAACAGGTTGTCCTTGTTTATGACGATTTACAATATCCTCAACAACAGCATTAAATTTACCCTCCATTGATTTGAAGATTAAATCAGCACGGTCATCACGGACAATCGGTTTATTTGTTGGAATTACGATAACGTTCATATTATAAATGCTACGGAATTCTTCTTCCTCTGTTTTCGCTGTACCAGTCATACCAGATAACTTTTCGTACATACGGAAGTAGTTCTGGAACGTAATTGTCGCAAGCGTCATACTTTCATTTTGAATTTCTACGCCTTCTTTTGCCTCGATAGCTTGGTGTAAACCTTCACTATAACGACGACCTTTCATAAGACGACCAGTAAATTGGTCTACAATTACGATTTCGCCTTCTTGTACAACATAATCTGTATCACGATGCATAACAACGTGTGCACGAAGCGCCTGATTAATGTGGTGAAGAAGTGCTACATGTTTTAAATCGAATAAGTTTTCAATATGGAAAGCTTTCTCAGCTTTCGTAATACCATCTTCTGTTAACATTACATTTTTCGTCTTCACATCAAATGAATATTCTTTTTCATTTTCTAATGTACGAACGAATGCATTTGCAAACATGTATAGCTCTGTTGATTTTTGAGCTTGTCCAGAAATAATAAGTGGCGTACGTGCTTCATCGACTAAGATAGAATCGACTTCATCGATAATAGCAAAGTGAAGTGGACGTTGAACGCACTGCTCTTTATATAACACCATGTTATCACGTAAGTAATCGAATCCAAGCTCGTTATTCGTGCTATACGTAATATCAGCAGCATAAGCCTCTTGTTTCTCTTCTCGTGACATATGGTTTAAGTTAATTCCTACTGTTAAGCCTAGGAACTCATGAAGTTGTCCCATTTCGCTCGCATCACGTTGCGCTAAGTATTCATTGACTGTAACAACGTGAACACCTTTTCCTGTTAAAGCATTTAAATATACAGGTAATGTAGATGTTAACGTTTTACCTTCACCCGTTTTCATCTCAGAGATATTCCCTTCATGTAAGGCAATACCACCCATTAACTGTACACCATACGGACGCATTCCAAGAACACGAGTCGCAGCTTCACGAACAACCGCAAAAGCTTCAGGTAGTAGATCATCTACTGTTTCACCTTTTGTTAGACGTTCTTTAAATTCAAGCGTCTTCCCTTTTAATTGTTCATCAGTTAATGGCTTAATAGATGACTCTAATGCATCAATTTGCTCAACTGTCTTCTGCATACGTTTAATTTGGCGTTGATTTACATCAAACACCTTTTTTAAAATACCGATCATAGGAAATACGCTCCTCTTTTTATTAAAATAAAACTTCCGATTGTTTTTTCTTTTTCTCTATTACAATCAGTCGTTATAAAAATCAAATGTATGTTATGCCAATTTTTCTCCTAATTAAAAAAACTAAAATGTATATACCTAATGATAATTGTAACACTTGTCTTATAACTATGACAACAATCGGCCGAATGTCTCGTTCTAAATTAAGAAAACTTTTTTTAAAAATCTATTTTCAGCAAAAAAACGCAGCCATTTCGGCTGCGCTTTCGAATTATTATTTAGTTTCGATTAAACCATATTTCCCATCTTTACGGCCATATACAACATTTGTTTCATTTGTATCAGCATTTGTGAAGACGAAGAAATTATGTCCTAGCATATCCATTTGTAGGATTGCCTCTTCAACGTCCATCGGTTTTAAATCGAATCGTTTTGTACGTACAAGTTCTAGTTCATCCTCTTCTACCTGATCCAGAACAGCTACTGCTTCTGGAAGGATAAAGTTCGTTTTTATAGAACCTTTCTCACGTAACTTACGATTTACTTTTGTTTTATGTTTACGAATTTGTCGCTCAAGTTTATCAACTACTAAATCGATAGCAGCGTACATATCGCTATTAGTTTCTTCTGCACGAAGTAATAAATCAGTAAATGGGATTGTTACCTCGACACGTTGCTTGTCAGAGTATACTTTTAAATTAACTTTAATCTCTGGGAATGTATCAAAATAACGCTCTAACTTACTTAGTTTTTTCTCTACATATTCCTTTAATGCTGGAGTTACTTCAATATTTTCACCACGAATGTTGAATTTCATAGATGAATTCCTCCTTTCAAGCCTATGTACTATAATTTCGACACTGGCTTAAAAACTCCTTCTAACTTTTTTAAAAAAATTAGTGGAATTGCGATTTTTTTATCGTTTTTTGTTGAAATGAAAAGATGCATCGTTTCTATCTTTATTTTATCCTATTAACATCATGAATAACGAATATAACTGTGGACAATTCGTTACAGAAAAGAAACAACTTTTTGACAACTTAACTCATAACAAAAACCCCTTGTAAAAACAAGAGGTTCTACATATATATAACGTTGCCACAAACGCAGCTTTCTCTTCCCAAAAACGATATCCCTACAGTTTTACAACATTAGCTGCTTGTGGTCCACGTGCTCCATCTACAATATCAAACTCAACTTGTTGCCCTTCTTCTAATGACTTATACCCATCTTGTTGAATAGCAGAAAAATGAACAAACACATCATCACCATCTTCACGCTCAATAAACCCAAATCCCTTTTCTGCATTGAACCATTTCACTCTTCCTTGCATGTTCATTCCATTCCCTTCACTCTAAAAATCAGGGCATTCGCCCCATAATTTGACTATAACGAATGACAACATATGAAGTCAAAGAAGACTTATCGTCTTTTTATTATCCCTTTCGACAGTTACAGATCAACTTCTACAGAGCGTCAAACTAGAAACTTCCCTTGCTCCTCTATCGTATAAAAGACTTCCAATTTGTCTAACTGTAATTCCTGTCGTATATACATCATCAACGAGTAAAATGCGTTGGCCATGAAACATCTCTTCTCCCTGAAAATAAAAAGGATTACTTCCTGAAAGCCTTTCTTTACGCGATTTCTTACTTTGCTTTTCTGTTTCCCTTCTTCTTAATGATGGATAAGAAACTTTGACAGGCAAACAAGTTGCTAATAACTCTGCCTGATTAAAACCACGTTCATACTCCCGTTCCCTACTAAGCGGAACAGCAATAACAGTTGAAACGACCGGAAAATACTTTTGAAATAGCTCCCGAAAAGATCGGTGAAAAATATGAACTAATTCCGCATCCCCCCGAAACTTAAACTGTGCTACTATTTCTTTCATCTCATCATCGTATACGTACAACGAACGATTTTTAAAAGGCCAATACTTTTCATCGTCCATCCACCTTATACAATCCATACAAATATCATCTTTTTTAAACAAATTAGAAATACGTTCTAAAGGTCGCCCACACTCCGTGCAAATTTCTCCTATAATATAGGAAAGCTTTTGCTCACATCTATCACATATATATTTTTCATGAGACTTTACAAAAAAGGTGTGCCAACTAACTATTTCTACAATATACTCATCACAAATTAGACAATACATTAATCGATCAATCCTTGTTCTTTCGCAATTTTGTTCATACTTTGAATATGTTTTTTCGCACGTACCATCGCCTCTGTCTTACCGTAATGAAAATAAATAACCTCACCATAAGGTTCTTCAAAACTACGACCTGCTCGGCCTGCAATTTGTACGAGCGCACTTTCCGAAAAGATTTCTTCTTCAGCCCCTAACACAGCCACTTGTAAGTTCTTCACAGTTACTCCTCTTTCTAAAATTGTCGTTGTAACTAATAACGGAATGTCTCCCTTTCTGAAAGATGCCACTTTTTCTTTTCTCATCGGATCTTCTGCATGTACGCCATCGATTCTATTATCCAACCCTTTCAATAACAGGCTTATTTCTTCTATATATCGCACATGAGGAACAAATAAAAAAATAGGATGCTTTTTGTTTAAGTGCATTTTTAACCATTGTAGTAACACGCGAGGAATTTTTTTATGATGAAGACTTTTCTTCCAATTTCCGCACCAACTAAATAGAGGAACTGGTAACGGATGACGATGGTATCTTCCTGAGACAATGATGCCTTTTTGTTTCCCCCTTCTGAAATTGCGCTTCCACTTTTCATCAGGGGTTGCAGTTAAATAAATACGCGCTACTTTCTCTTTCATCGCTTGTTGCACTGCATACCGTAACATTTGATCCGCATGATACGGGAAGGCATCTATCTCATCTACAATCATGACATGAAACGCTTTATAGTAACGTAACAGTTGATGAGTCGTTGCAACGACTAACGCTGCATCCTTTTCATGATCTACACTCCCTCCGTATAAAGCAGCTACATTTATACTCGGAAACACTTCTTGTAATCTCGGCGCTAATTCCAGTACAACATCCGTCCTTGGCGTTGCGATACAAACTCTTTCTCCTTTTTGAAGTGCCTCTGCAATACCGTAAAATAACATTTCTGTTTTTCCAGCCCCGCACACAGCCCAAATAAAAAAAGATTCTTTCTGCTTAATAGCTTCTATAACACCTTGCGCCGCCAACTGTTGACCAGTAGACAAAGTCCCGTTCCACTGTAACAAATTTAAACCTTTTTCTCCGTTTCTTTCAGCGATTCCTCGAACAAGTACAGTACATTCACTAACTCTCCCCATCGTTATACACTTCCGGCAATACGTACATACTTTACTGCACCTTTTGCATAAAAATGAGGCGAATAGCCGCTGCTCTATATTTCCACAGCGCTGACACGTATATTTAGAAGCTTTCTTTTTTATACCTTGTACACATACGACCTCTCCCTTCTTTTTCAAGTTATTTAAGTCCCTAAGTAGATCTGAAGAAAGTTCTTCTAATAGCAACTGCTTTCCAGCAAGCATCAGCAACCACCTCCAGCACCACTATAAACCTTTCTCATAATCTCGTAAAAACGCAAAAAAGCCGATAACCTACTTATAAAATAGTAAGCTATCGACTTTATACACATGTTTTATTCGATTATAAATCCTAGAATCTACCGTATCCTAAGAAATGTTTTTGGTTGTAGCTACTGCTTAAGCTAGCGTAAGCAATCCCTTTATCACCAGCATGAATCATTTGGCCATTACCAACGTAAATACCGATGTGAGATGGACCTGGCTTATAAGTACCTTGGAAGAATACTAAATCTCCAGGTTGTGGGCTACTTACTTTAGAAACTGAATTCCAGTAACCTGCAACGTCTTGACGTCCTACACCATAGATGTAAGAAATGAATCCACTACAGTCAAAACCACCGTTTGATGGAGATGCACTTCCCCAAACATATGGTAAGCCTAAGTAGCCTTGCGCTTTACCAATTACGCCACCCGCATTTGGAGTTGGTGCTGGCTCTGGTTTTTTCGTTTCTTGCTTAGGTGCTTCTTTTTTAGGCTCTTCTTTTTTAGGTTCTTCCTTTTTAGGCTCTTCTTTTTGAGCTTGTCCACCGTTGTTTGCTGGTGCAGCTTGCTGAGCAGGTGCTTGCTGAGCTTGCGCATCTTTAGCAGCTTGTTCTGCTTGTTTTTGAGCAGCAGCTTCTTGTGCCGCTTTCTCTTGTGCTTCTTGTTCAGCAATACGTTGTAATTGTAATGCTTGTTTTTCAAGATCTTTCAATTGACTTTCCGTACTTGTCATTGAAGTTACAACTGTGTCCATTTTACCGCTTAAATCGTTTACTGCTGTTGCTTTTTTCGCTTTTTCAGCGTCAAGTTCTTTCTTAGCAGTTTCAATTTGAGCTTGTGCTTCTTTTAATTCTTTTTGCTTTGTTTTTACCGTTTCAACATCTTTTTTCACGTTCGCTTGGTCTTCTTGTTGTGTTTTCATGATATCTTCGTCAGACTCAAGAATTTTAGAAACAGAAGTTAAACGATCAACTAAATCTGCAACGTTTTTAGAGTTTACAAGAACTTCTGTTACAACATTTGTGTTTGGTTGTTCTTGAAGTGCAACTAAACGTTTTCTTAATAATTCTTCACGTTTTGCAATTTTCGTTTGTAGTTCTGCAATATCTTTATTTTTCTTTTCGATTAACTGCTCAGTATCCGCAACTTTTTTCGTTGTTTCATCAAGCTTTGAAGCATTCTCTTGGACAGACTTATCTAAACCTTGAATTGTTTTGTTTAAGTCGTTCATTTGTTTTTGTAATTCATCACGTTCTTGTTGTTGTTTATGTAAAGTATCATTTTGTGTGTTAATTTGTGATTTCACGTCAGAAATTTTATCTTCTGCAAATACATTTGGTGTTAGTCCTGAAAACATTAACCCTGCAACTAATGCGCAAGATGCCATTTTTAGCTTTTTCATTTTATTTTTTACACCGCTTTCTTTTTTCTTTTTCCGTATATAACCTATAAAATTTATACCATAATTCGGGATTTTTTTTGCTAATGTTACGCTTTTGTAAAACAAATGTAATATTATATGTAACACTATCGCAAAATATGCATATTTTTGTATGTATGTGTAGAAATTTAAAAGCTTTTTATAAGCAAAGAAAAAACGCAAGGTTTCCCTTACGTTTTGTTAAATATACTAATACGGATGAAATCAAAACGTTATTTCATCCATTTTTCAGCCCAATTTTGGACTTCATCCATAACACTTTCTAACGCTTTTCCCTTGTCCGTTAAACCGTACTCGATTCGAACTGGTACTTCTGGATAAACATTACGAACTACAATGCCTTCGCTTTCCAATTCCTTTAAACGCTCTGACAACATACGATCGCTCATATTCGGTATAATATCTGCGATTTCTCTAAAACGCTTTGACTCTTCAAGCAAAGATTTAATAATTAAGCCAGTCCATTTCTTACTAAGCAAAGTAAAAGCTGACTCAAACTTTGGACATAAACAAGAATTATGCTCCATATGTTTCACCTCTCTTCTATTATAATATAGTTTCTTGTAAAAAGTAAGTTATAAAACTTTCCTCATTATTTTATTTTACGTACATTTTACCATTTCCAAATATTAACTTGTCAACTTCATGTAAAATATCCGTAAAAAAACCCTCTTCCATAAGAGAGCTTTTTATATCTTTATTACTTCGTATACCATCCAAGACCTAATGCACCTTCACCTAAATGCGTACCAATTACAGCACCGAAATAACCTGTACGGATTGTAACATGAGGATATTTTGCTTCTAATTCTTTCTTCCATTCAATCGCTTCCTCTTCACGTTGCGCATGAATGATAACTGCTTCCATAGGTACACCTTTACTTGCTTGCTCATCAAAAATTTCGATGATACGTTTTAACGCTTTTTTACGCGTACGGATTTTTTCAAACGGAATAATGATTTTTTCTCTAAAATATAAAACCGGCTTCACTTGTAACAGACTACCAATGAAAGCTTGCGCGCTATTTAATCGTCCTCCACGTTGTAAATGGTGTAAATCATCTACTACAAAATAAGCGTCCATCGTTTTCTTCATTTCATCAAAACGGGCGATAATCTCTTTTGGATCCTTTCCTTCGCTTGCTAGCCTTGCACCTTCACGCACATAGAATCCTTGTACTTCACAACTAATTTCAGAATCGTACGTATATACATCAATGCCCTCAACCATCTGTCCAGCTGTCGTTGCCGTTTGATATGTACCACTAATTCCACTTGAAAGATGAATGCTAATAACTGCATCGTAATCCTTAGATAATTGTTCATATAGCTCAACAAACTTTCCGATTGCTGGTTGAGAAGTTTTCGGAAGTTCTTCTTGCTCACGTACTTTTACATAAAAATCATCTGCTGAAATTTCAGCTTCTTCTTGATAAGATTCCGTTCCAAATACAACGTTTAATGGAATCATATATATATTGAGTTCATCACGAATATGCTTCGGTATATATGCTGTACTATCAGTAACAATAGCTGTTTTCATTTGCGTACCTGCCTTATAAAAAAGTTTTTATTTCCTAATTTTACACGAAAACTAAAAATGGTGCATCCATACATGAAAATGCCGGTTTGAAATTATACTCATCATCTCGACAAATTACAACAAAAAGGTAAAATACTCACCAAAAATTTCAACTTATTTATAAAAAATGTTTGAATATAAAAACGCCCGCTTTTAAAATGTAAAGTACTAGTCATTTTGATGGATAGGGGCGTATACAAGTGTTATTACAATATTTAACAATAAAAGACTACGGTGAACACGAAATTGTTATTCAAAAATCAAGATTCATCTGTTATGTTAGTCGTGCTACAACCGAAGAAGAAGCTCAAGAATTCATACAAAAAATCAAAAAACAAAATTGGAATGCCACACATAATTGTTCTGCGTATTTAATTGGCGAACAAGATCAAATCCAAAAAGCAAACGATGATGGCGAACCTAGCGGTACAGCTGGTGTACCTATGTTAGAGGTACTAAAAAAACGCGGTTTAAAAAATACCGTCGGTGTCGTTACCCGCTATTTTGGTGGCATCAAACTGGGCGCTGGTGGTTTAATTCGCGCATATGGAAAATGTACAAGCGAAGGCATTAATCACGTCGGTGTTGTCGAGCGAAAACTAATGCGTGTTATGCAGACCGAGATTGATTACACATTACTTGGCAAAATTGAAAATGAATTGCGTAATTCAAAATATGCCATTAAAGATATACATTATCTCGAAAACGTCACATTTGATACGTATGTAGAAGAAGATGGAAAACAAGCATTCACAGATTGGATGATTGAATTAACAAATGGGAAATGTACAATTACAGAAGGAGATATGTTGTACTTAGAACAAGATGTTATCTAAGAATAACTACATCATCACCTTTAAATATTAATGTAGTGAATTACTTTCCTACAAATGAACTAAGGAGATTATATATGGAAGAACGTTATTATCATCTCCAAAATAGCAGAATAAAAAAGAAACGAAGAAGAAAGTTTTTCTACTTCCTCATTTTCTTATTTTTATTTGGTAGTGTAGGACTTTATATATTAAATTCCTACTCTTCTCTCATGGGGATGTATAGTGGTTTTACTCGTGAAAAATCGGATTTGAGAACCGCAGATGTAGAAATTACAAAAGAGCCTTTTACAATCCTTATTATGGGTATAGAAGATTATGCAACAGACGGTCAAAACGGTCGTACAGATTCATTAATGTTTGCGACAGTCAATCCAAAAACGCAAAAGATATCACTTATGAGTATCCCTCGTGATAGTCGTGTTCCAATTGTCGGAAAGAATAAAGAGGACAAAATTAATGCTGCGCACGCTTACGGCGGAGAAGAAATGGCAATCAAAACGGTCGAAGGTTTTCTAAAAGTGCCTGTAGACCATTATCTTAAAATTGATTTCCAAGGCTTTAAAGGTATTGTTGATGCTGTTGGCGGTGTTACTGTTGATGTCCCCTTCGATTTTTGGGAGCGTTCAGACGTGGATTACTACAAAAAAATTGAATTTAAGCAAGGGCAACAAGAATTAAATGGTGAAGAAGCACTCGCTTACGTTCGTATGCGAAAGCAAGATCCAAATGGTGATTATGGTCGGGCCGCTAGACAAAGACAATTACTAGCTGCTGTTGCTCAAAAACTAAATTCCACCTCTACCGTATTTAAAATTAAAGATTTGACAGAAGTCGTTGGAAAATATATAAAAACTGACATTCCTATTTCAGATGGCCTTGCTCTTTACAATAAACTCTCTGGGTTTGATCCTTCTACAATGCAAACGTTCAAACTTGAAGGAGAAGACAAAAAAGTAGGTGGTATTTATTACTTCCTTCCAGATCCAATCGGTGTAGAGACAGTACGTAACGAAATAAAAAAAGAATTAGGAGAAACAGCAAACTCTCAAGAAAATTCAACAACAAAAACCGAATCAAATCCTTCTTCAAATTCTAACTCTAACGAAAAGGCAAAGAAAGAAACGGACCAAAATCAGAACAAGACACAAACTGAGCCCCCTCCTTCTACGAATGCTCATGCAGAGTGGATTATGAGAAATCAGCAATAAAAAAGAGCCAAATCGTATATGATTTGGCTCTTTTTATTTACTTATTAAAGTGTTGTAAAATTGCTTCTACAATACGCTCTGATGCACGACCATCACCGTATGGGTTAGATGCTTTTGACATCTTATCATGAGCTTCTTTGTCTGATAACAACTCATCAGCAAGACTAAAGATTGTCTCTTCGTCTGTTCCTGCTAATTTCAATGTCCCTGCTTCAATACCTTCTGGGCGCTCTGTTGTATCACGAAGAACAAGAACCGGTACACCTAATGACGGTGCTTCCTCTTGTACCCCACCAGAATCAGTTAACATTAAGTATGAACGAGCTGCAACATTGTGGAAATCAATTACATCTAGCGGCTCAATTAAATGAATGCGGCCATGATCCCCTAAAATATCATTCGCTGTTTCACGAACAACAGGGTTCATATGAACAGGATACACAACTTGTACGTCTTCATGCTTATCAACAAGACGCTTAATTGCACGGAACATGTTACGCATTGGCTCTCCTAAGTTTTCACGACGGTGAGCTGTCATAAGTACAAGACGATCATTCCCAAGTTTCTCTAGTACAGGATGACTATATGTTTCTTTTACAGTCGTTTTTAGTGCGTCAATCGCTGTATTTCCTGTTATGAAAATGCTTGACTCATCTTTATTTTCTTTCTGTAAGTTCGTTGCTGATTTTGCTGTAGGTGAGAAATGAAGATCTGCCATTACACCTGTTAATTGACGATTCATCTCTTCTGGGTATGGAGAATATTTATCCCATGTGCGAAGTCCTGCCTCGACATGACCTACTGGAATTTGATTATAGAAAGCAGCCAAGCTTGCAATAAATGTTGTCGTTGTATCACCATGTACAAGTACGATATCCGGCTTTGCTTCTTTCATTACTTTATCCAAACCTTCTAAACCACGTGTTGTAATATCAATTAAAGTTTGGCGATCCTTCATAATATTCAAATCGAAATCTGGCGTAATTCCAAAGATACTTAATACTTGATCTAACATTTGACGATGTTGTGCTGTTACAGTCACAATTGATTCAATTTTATCTGGATGCTTTTGCAACTCTAATACAAGAGGTGCCATTTTAATTGCTTCTGGACGTGTCCCGAAAATTGTCATTACTTTTAAACGTTCAGTCATTTCATTGCCTCTTTTCTTTCACTAGTTACGACTTCTATTATGACATATAAGAATATACATGAATACATACCTTTTTAACGAATAACGGAAAAGTCCCTCTTACAAATACTTTCTCTTCCAACAGAATAATAATCTATCTCTTGCTTCTTGACATCCTCATCAGTATAACAATTTCTTCCATCGAATAAAATAGGTTCTCTCATAAGTTGGGCGTACTTTTCTAACGGATAAGCTCGGATAGCCTCCCATTCTGTCATGATAAAAGCCGCACTTGCTCCTCTAATTGATTCATCTATACATTCACTATATTGTATAGTCTCCCCAAAGATATTTTTCATATTTTGAATCGCCTTCGGGTCATATAGAACTACATCCGCACCTATATTAATTAATTCTTGTATCATAATAAGGGATGGTGCATCTCTTATATCATCAGTATTCGGTTTAAATGACGCTCCCAGCACCGCAATCCGCTTCTTATTCATATTTATTACTTTCTTTGCTTTTTCAATCAATAACAACTGTTGTTTATTATTCACTTCAATGACTGCTTTTAACAAGCGAAAATCATGCGCCACATTCCCTGCAATTTGTACAAGAGCTTTCGTATCTTTTGGAAAACACGATCCCCCGTAACCAATGCCCGCATTTAAAAACGACGCACCAATTCTCTTATCCATTCCCATCCCTTGTGCAACGTCTAATATATTCGCTCCTACCTTCTCACATATATTTGAAATTTCATTGATAAAACTAATTTTTGTCGCTAAAAAGGCATTCGATGCATATTTAATCATCTCTGCACTTTTTATATCTGTAACATATGTTTTTAAGCGTAATTCATTATATAAATCCTCCACTTTTCGTGCCGTTTCCTCATTATCTGCTCCAATTACAATACGATCTCCTCGAAAAAAATCGTAAATACCTGAACCCTCCCGTAAAAATTCGGGATTCGATGCAATATGTAATTCATGTCTCCCCTGTAACTTCCCCTCAATCCATCCTCTAATCGTACCATTCGTCCCTACAGGAACAGTACTTTTTGTAACAACAATAATGTCGTTAGTCGCATATGTTCCAATATCAACACATGCACTTTGAATATATGTTAAATCCGCTGTCCCATCTAATAAAGATGGTGTTCCAACTGCGATAAATATGAACTCTGCATCGTTAAATGCTTCTTCTTTACTTGTTGTAAAAGTTAAACAGTTATTCTCATATGCTTCATTTATTAATTCATATAAACCAGCTTCATAAATAGGCAGATCCCCTTGTTTTATCCGTTCAATTTTCTCATCATTTATATCAAAACATGTAACCGAATGTCCCAATACTGCCAATCCTACTCCTGTAATCAATCCAACGTATCCGGTACCTATTATCGTAATTTTCATTTCCTTTTCGCACAGGAATATACAATAGAAAATATACGAATACATAGAATTCTCCCTGTGCTTCCCCCTCTCACATTAAAAATGAGAAAACTCTTTTACTTCTTTATTATATGAATTACTTTTTTCATTCTTTTTTAAGTTTTTGTAAAATTAAATAACTTCCACTAATTATTCGTTAAACCAATTGAGATTCTACAGGAATTAAGGCTCCCTGTTCATTCGGGATAAATTCCCACATTTTAACACGGAACTTACTCATTTCTACGTGTAACACTTATAATATTGAAATAAAAGTATTCACTATTAAAGAAAAAGAGAAAATGTCATATTTTAAAGCCCAATACGATTAACCTTCTCAAATGATTCAACATTCTGTATACAATTGTCATATATTCTATCTGCTTCCATTTACCGTAAAAACAAAAAAAGATTGAATTCTAATCTTTTTGTGATACCATATGTTATGAGCCTGTAAATAAACATCATAATTTTCAGATAAATATATTAAAAAAAATTACGTTAGACTATAAAAGGGTGGGGTATTAATGGACTCACAAGTGATTTATGCCATTTTGGCATCTTTCATCACTGTACTCGTCGTTACTCCTTTAGTTATTAAGTTAGCTTTTAAAATAGGAGCAACAGATAAGCCAAACGCGCGTAAAGTACATCAAAAGATCATGCCTCGTCTTGGCGGGTTAGCGATATTTATTGGTGTAGCTGTAGGATTTGTTGTCGGTGGCTTATATGAACAAAGAATGTTATCGATAACGCTAGGTGCGATTATCATTGTAATCATCGGTATTTTAGATGATATGTACGAGTTATCTGCGAAGGTAAAATTCGGTGGACAACTATTAGTTGCCATTATGATTGTAAAAAGTGGATTATTAGTGCAAGTATTATATATTCCAATCCTCGGGGATACTGAACTTGGATGGCTTGCTTACCCAATTACAGTATTTTGGATTGTAGGTATTACAAATGCAATAAACTTAATTGATGGCTTAGATGGATTATCTGCTGGTATTTCATCTATCGTACTTGCAACGCTAGCATATATGGCCTTCACTAGCCCATGGGGCACTGGAACAGCTATCATTTTACCTCTAGCACTAATTGCACTTGCAAGTACAATTGGATTTTTATTCTACAACTTCCATCCAGCAAAAATTTTCATGGGAGATACAGGCGCACTATTTTTAGGATACTGTATTTCTGTTATATCGTTACTTGGATTATACAAAAGTGTAACGTTATTCAGCTTTATCGTTCCAGTTATCATTTTAGGTGTACCTGTATTTGATACGACATTTGCAATTATCCGTCGTATCGTAAATAAAAAACCTATTTCAGCACCAGATAAATCGCATTTACATCACCGTTTACTTGCAATGGGCTTCTCTCATCGTAAAACGGTACTAATTATATACGCATTCGGTATTTTCTTTAGTGTAAATGCAATCATTTTCTCTAGTGCGACATTATGGTTATCCATTATTCTTCTTTTCGTTTTAATCTTCTTTACAGAGATTATCGCTGAAGTAATCGGGCTTGTACATGAACGTTACAAACCACTTATTTCCTTTTATAAAAAAGTGAAAAAACGCGAAGACTAATTGTAGTATAGCCTGTACAATTATGAAATATTCAAATAGCCTACTCTTTCTTATAAGAGTAGGCTATTTTTTTATTCATTATTTTACATTTCCAAAATATAGATTGTTTGAGAGTGTCGCTATTGGAGAAAGATATACATAATAAGAAAAGGATTATATTTTCTTTTTTACATCTTGATTGTCAAACTGAGGGTGAATGTTATGATCAAGCGAGTATTTCAATACATTATTTTATTTTTAATAATTACTATGTACGCGTCATCTCATGCAGGAGCAACTACTATTCCCCCTGCTGAACATCATCCAAATACTGAGACGACTTCTCCTACCAAAAAAATCGCGTACTTAACATTTGATGACGGACCAAACAAATATACTACACAAATTTTAAACATCTTAAAAGAAAAGAACGGAAAAGCAACTTTCTTTGTTATTGGTGGAAAAGTGCCACATTATAAAAAGACAATGCAAAGATTAATTAAAGACGGACATTATATCGGACTTCACAGTATGTCACACGATGTAAAACGTCTTTACACTGGTGATCCATCTGCTTTAATTACAGAAATGGAACAAACACAAAACATTGTTCAGCAAGTTACAAAATTAAATACACATCTCGTTCGTGTCCCGTATGGTAGCATGCCTTACTTAAAAAAGAATTACCGTGATGCGCTCGTATCAGCCCAGTATAAAATGTGGGATTGGACAATCGATACATACGACTGGAAAAGCTATGACAATCCTTCTGCCATACTAGAAAGGGTACGTAATCAGAGCGATGAACAAGTCGAAGTGATTTTAATGCATGATTCGAGTGTCACTGTACAAATACTGCCAAAAGTAATTGATTATTTACAGTCACAAGGATACAAACTTCTTCCCTATAATCCATCTTCTCATCTCGAAGTTAATTTTTGGAAAGACACAAGATTGTAACAGCTTTAGTGCCTATGTGCTAAAGCTGTTTTATTTTTCTCTTCCCACCCTTCCCATTTTTGTGTAAAATTTTAAATAGTGATGAAGTTTCGAGGTGAATAGAAATGAAACGAATAGATCTCATTTTTAACGCAATACAAAAAGGCAATTATACAGAAGGTGTAACCGCATCAGAACTCGCTACCCTGTTGCAACTAGATCGCGCCAATGTAAGTAGTGACTTAAACAAACTTGTAAAAGATACACGTTTATTAAAAACAAATACGCGTCCTGTTCGTTTTTATATAGAAACGAACACGTCGTTGGAAACGCATTCAAAAGAAGTGACTTCATTAGATACATTTGCTCTTGAAAATACAAGTCTTAAAATCGCAATTGAAAAAGCGAAAGCTTCTATTCTCTATCCTCCAAACGGTATGCACACTTTACTGCTGGGAGAAACAGGAGTCGGAAAATCTATGTTCGCTTCTTTAATGCACGAATATGCAATTGAAGTTGAACAGCTTCCTAAAAACGCACCATTTATCGTCTTTAACTGTGCTGATTACGCAAATAATCCACAGCTACTACTGGGGCAGTTATTTGGGATTAAAAAAGGAGCTTATACAGGGGCAAGTGATCAAAAAGGGTTAATTGAAAAAGCGCATGAAGGGATTCTTTTCTTAGATGAAGTACATCGCCTTCCTCCAGAAGGACAAGAAATGCTTTTCACCTTTATTGACCGCGGAGTATATCGCCGCCTTGGAGAAACAGAAAACGAGCGTAAAGCACAAGTATTAATTATTACTGCAACAACCGAAGAACCAAATTCATTTTTATTAAAAACATTTACAAGACGTATACCGATGACTGTCACACTGCCACCACTTCGTGAGCGTACACATAAAGAACGCTTTGCTTTATTACAACTATTTTTCACAAATGAAGCAATCCGCCTGCGAAAAGAAATTCACGTTAGCCCGAATGCAATGCGTGCTTTCGTCTTTTACAATTGTCCCAATAACATCGGTCAATTAAAAACGGATGTACAAATCGCCTGCGCGAAAGCCTACTCTGACTTCGTGACAAAGAAACGTGATTCTGTCTACGTTTCAAGTACAGATTTACCTTGGTATATGAAAGAAGGGCTATTCATTGAAAGAAAAAGCCGTCATATATACCAAATACCAAATGAAACATTTATATTTACAGGTGATGAAGGTTGGAGTAATCATAAAATAGAGAATGAAAAACAGTCTTCTATTTACGATTATATTGATTATAAATACGAAGAACTTCAAGCTCGCGGTATTGAAGAGGACGAATTAGAATTACTAATAGAAAATGATATTCAAAGCTTTTTCGTACAATATTTTAACCAAATGTCCAAAAAGACAAGTCATGAAAATGTTTTTAAAATTGTGGATCGTAATATCGTTTCCGTATGTGAAAAAATCGCGGAACTTGCTGAAAAGCATTTATCTAAAACGTTTGATGAAAAAGTATTTCTCGCTTTAAGTTTACATGTACAGACAACTCTACAACGTTTACAAGCTGGGAAACAAATTCATCACCCACAATTAAATCAAATTCGTACGAAATATAAAGAAGCTTTTTCCGTAGCTATGCAATGCATTCAACTACTGGAAGACGAATTACAAATAACAATGCCTATCGATGAAGCAGGCTTTTTAACAATGTTCTTCGTTGTTGATCCAATTCCTGCCTCACAAACAGAAGTAAAAGTATTAATATTAGCGCACGGCAACGGCATTGCAACAGAAATGGCAAATGTTGCAAACGAACTTCTCGGCATTGAGGAAGTAACCGGTATTGATATGCCGCTACATGAATCGCCGAAAGATTTCTTAGAGCGCGTGAAAGTGTATATGAAAACACTCCAAAATGTAAACGGGCTTCTCTTACTCGTTGATATGGGGTCGCTTGCTTATATTGGTGATATATTAGAAACTGAGTTCAAAATTCCGGTACGTGTTCTTTCCATGACTAGCACTCCACATGCACTAGAAGCAGCTCGAAAAGCTCAGCTTGGCTACTCGTTAGATGCATTATATGAAACCGTGAAGAACTTAACACCGTTTTACTTAAACGTACAAGAAGAAAAGAAAAAGCCACTATCACCAATGAAATCTGTTATTTTAACAGCTTGTTTAACTGGTGAGGGCAGTGCTTTAGCTATTCAAAAAATGTTAGAGAACTATTTGCGATTTGACAAAGACTTAATTGAAATTATTCCGATTAGTATCGTCCATGAAAAAGATTTAACGAAAATGATTGAGAACATAAAAAAAGAGCGGAATATCATTTGTATCGTCACAAATTTCGATGTGCAAGTTCCATGCTTAACATATCATTTTCAAGATATCGTAAACTACACAGCAATTCAGCCAATTCAAGAATTAATTACGTATGAAGAAACATATGCAAAAATGGCTGACATTCTTGAACAACAAATGCAGCGTAACGACGGAGCATTACTTATTAAAACAATTCGTTACGCATTAAATACAATTCAAGAATTAATTTCCTTACAGCTAACTCCTGACAGCTTAATGGGTGTTATTCTGCATATGAGCTGTATGGTTGACCGTCTTCAAAAAGGAGAAAGCCTCCTCCCTCATCCAGATAAAGAGAAGCGAAGACAGGATGAATACTGGATGTATATGAAAGTGAAAAAGGCATTGCAACCGATTGAAAATACATTTGAAATACAAATACCCGATGACGAAGTGTTTTATATCATGGACTTCTTCATAAAAAATCAACCTGTAAAAAATTAATCGAGACAGTATTTTAAATATATCGACCGTAATGCGAATTATATGAGCGATTTTCAAAATATATCGATTTACCAACAATAATCGCTAAAATTTGTACCTCATAGCAAAAAAGGCTGTTCCAAAATATGGACAGCCTTTTTTCTACTTCTTTACTTTCCTAATTCTCCCCCTGATTTCGCCCTTCTTATTGGACTTCGTATAAACATTTACATATACGTTCGCCTGAATGATTTCTTGAAGTAAGCTATCAAACGCTCTCCCCTGTAAAGGCCCTTCAAAATCCGCCACATTGACTACACCCGTCACGGCTCCTTCATTTACACTAATACCTTGCTTTAATGGGCCAAATAAGCTTAAAACAATTGGACCAATTTGATCTGCTTTCCCTAAATGAATTTGGCATGATGTAACTTTTTCGATGTTTTTCAATATGACCCGATATTGCAACTTCTTTAAATCATCACTAAATATAAACTCTGCTACACCATAAGCTTCTGTATTTACAGGAGGTATTTCCCTCTTACCTGTTAACCTCGCAAAGAAATGTGTTGTCATACGGGCATTCTCCTTATATAAATTTCCCAGCACTACTTCTACTACTTTATGGTTTATACATAATCATTTATGACTTTTTAAAGCCTTAATTACAAAGAAAAGATTCACACAATCTTTACATTAGAATCGTTCCTTTTGCTTTACTATCTCTTGTATAATGCACTTAGAAAAACATTCTAGGAGGGCATTTTGAAAAATAACAAATACACTTTTCACACATTATTAGAGATTTTTTTCGTCTCATTTAAATTAGGACTTACTTCATTTGGTGGTCCTGTCGCCCATCTTGGGTATTTCCACCACGAATATGTGCAAAAAAGAAAATGGATGGATGAACGAAGCTATGGAGATTTAGTAGCACTATGTCAATTCCTTCCTGGTCCTGCTAGCAGTCAAGTCGGTATGGGAGTTGGGTTATTAAGAGGCGGGGTATTAGGAGCTATTATTTCATGGATTGGATTCACTTTACCGTCTGTGCTTGTTTTAGTTTTCTTCGCCTCATTCCTTAATCAGTTCGATCTTGGAAGTGCTGGCTGGATTCATGGACTAAAACTTGTAGCAGTCGCTATTGTCGCTCATGCCATATGGGGAATGGCACAAAAATTAACGCCAGACCGAAATCGTGCGACGATCGCTATTGTAACTGCCGCAGTCGCCTTACTATGGCCAAATAGCTGGACACAAGTCATTCTCATTGTAGTATCTGGCTTTATCGGCTGGTTTTTATATCGCAACCAACCAATTAGCCAATCTCAAAATATAAAAGTACCTATTTCAAAAAAGATAGCAGTTTCTTGTCTCATCTTATTCTTCGGGCTATTAGTACTGCTACCAATATTAAGACCGTTCTCTTATTACATCGCTTTATTTGATAGTTTCTATCGGTCTGGCGCACTTGTATTTGGAGGTGGACACGTCGTGCTGCCCCTTCTTGAAGGTGAGTTCGTACAAAATGGAATGATGACGAAAGAACAATTCCTAGCTGGATACGGATTAACACAAGCAGTACCAGGACCACTATTTACATTCGCCTCTTATATAGGAGCAGTGCTAAACGGGACACTTGGGGCAATACTCGCAACAATTGCAATCTTTCTTCCTGCTTTCTTGCTCGTTATTGGTGTTTTACCATTTTGGGACAGTGTGAGAAAAATATCTTACATACAAGGCGCACTACTTGGAGTCAATGCAGCCGTTGTCGGTATTTTATTAGCAGCTTTTTATGACCCTATTTGGACAAGCACAATCATGAACGCTGTAGATTTTGTTTTTGCGTCTCTTCTATTTTGCTTGCTCGCTTTTTGGAAAACACCACCTTGGGTTATCGTTATACTTGGAGCCTTCGGCGGATATATTCTATCCATTTTGTAAACAAAAAACGACGGCATTATGTAGCCGTCGTTTTTTTATTAAAACTTCACAAGCTCTATTCCTTCTGGTAACTCGCTCTCTGTTAAAATACGTAATTCTTTCACACGATCCATTACGTAAGAAGAACGCTTCACAAGCTCTGGATCAATATAAGCTGGATGAACCATAATTTCTACCGTTTGCTCACCTTGTACTCTTTCTTTTAACTTCACAAAATAATCTTCCGTCACACCATCCGCATAAAAGTCACTATAAAACACGTCAGAAAATGGACGCACTGCTCGCTCTTCTTCACAACGACGAATTGGAACATTATATTTAGTAGCTAATCTTTCAAGAACATCGTGCAAAATTGGCAATCCATGTACATGATGATGACTATCTAAATGAGTTGGTTTTAATCCGTAAGATAGGAATTTCTCAATTTGAGCAGTCCACTCACTCTCAACTTCTTCTGGATTTACCTTCCCTTCCCATACGACGCCTTGTTTATGAAACACCCCATCGCTACTTACAAGTGATGGTACGTCTCCAAGAAGCGGTTTTCCTGCCGTTAATACGAGATGTACTCCTATCCCTAACGTTTTATACTCTTTTGCTAAGCGTACCGCATGCTCTGTTCCTGGCATATTCATCATCATCGTCGTTGAATTTACAAGTCCATTTATATGCCCATCAATAATACCGTAATTTGTACCTTCTGTAAGACCGAAATCATCTGCATTTACAATTAACTTAATCATCGTAATACCTCCTATTGAAATAAAAAAAGCGGGCTAAATAGCGCCGCTTTTATTTCTCTATCTTTTTGAAGAACTGCGGAAGATGTTCTTTATGTGCTTCCAACATTTCATCTAAAATTTGTTTTGCAACTTTATCTGATGGTACAAGTGGATTAATTGTCATAGCAAGCAGCGCCTTATGATAATCCCCTGTAACAGCAGCTTCAATTGTTGTGCGCTCAAATGATTTAATTTGTTGTACTAAACCGCGAACTGGTACTGGAAGATCTCCAACTGCAATTGGTTTTGGACCTTCTTTCGTAATAATACAGTTCACTTCAACAGCAGAATCATGTGGTAAGCTTGCAATTGTTCCATTGTTTCGTGTATTAACAGGCTGGATATCACCTTTATTATTGTAAATAGACGTAATTAAGCTACATGCTGCATCACTATAATAAGCGCCGCCACGTTTTTCTAATTGTGGTGGTTTAATATCTAAGTTCGGGTCTTTATATAACTCGAATAAATCATCTTCTAATTGTTTTACTACTTCTGCACGTGTACCTTTTTCAACCGAAGCTTCTTTCTCTTCTTCTAGCATTTCACGTGTTTTGTAGTAGTAACGATGGTATGGACAAGGAATTGCACGAAGGCCGCGAATAAAATCTGGCTCCCAGTTAAGCGCAGCGATATTTTCCATCGTAATTTGCTTTTCTGGATCTGTTACAAGCTCTAACACACGATCCATTACACTTACGCCATCTAAATATACGTCTAGTCCGTATACCATATGGTTTAAACCTGCGAAGTCAACATGTACACGACTTGCATCTACTTCAAGTAATCTCGCAAGACCCATACGGATTCCGATTGGAACGTTACATAGACCAACTACTCTTTGAATATTTGTATAACGAAGAACAGCTTCTGTTACCATACCAGCTGGGTTTGCAAAGTTAATTAACCATGCATTCGGACAAAGCTCCTCCATATCCTTACAAATATCTAAAATAACAGGAATCGTTCTCAACGCTTTGAATAAACCACCAGGACCATTCGTTTCCTGACCGATTACATCATATTTTAATGGGATTGCTTCATCTTTTGCACGTGCTTCTAATAAACCTACGCGAAGCTGCGTCGTTACGAAATCAGCACCCTTTAATGCCTCACGGCGATCAAGTGTTAAATGAACCTCGATTGGTAAACCTGATTTTTTCACCATACGCTTCGCTAAGTTACCAACGATTTCTAACTTTTCTTTTCCTGCCTCAATATCTACTAACCAAATTTCACGAACAGGAAGCTCATCATAGCGTTTAATAAATCCTTCAATTAACTCTGGTGTATAACTAGATCCACCGCCGATTGTAGCAATTTTAATTCCAGTCATGTTTTATTCCCCTTTCGCTTCAAGCTTTTTATAAAGATCGATAAACTCTGCTGCTAATTCTTTTACTGTAATCGCATTCATTAAATGATCTTGTGCGTGAATTAAAAGAACACTAATCTCTGTTTTTTCTCCTCTTGCTTCTGATTGTATGAGCTCTGTTTGGAAATGATGCGCTTCATTAATCGCTTCTTTCGCCTTTACCATCGCTTCATCAGCTTCTGCCATTTTCCCCTTTTTGGCAAATTGAAGTGCCTCCATTGCAAAGCTTCGTGCATTACCACTATTTAAAATTAATTGGAATGGAATTTGTTCTGCTGTAGTCATCATAATTACCGCCCTCTCTATTATGGTTCAACCGATTTACATACCCCTTCAGTTTGAACATGTCTATTAAATTATTATTTTATGAATGATAGTTTGGTGTTCTTGTAGATGGGTTTCATCTTTTTGAACATGATATAAAGGTAATTGTTCTCACAGATCATGTTGTCTGTGAGAACAATTACTATGTTACATAGGTACAGAGTTGTTATTTCCTTGTGCTGCTGCTTTTTCAGTACGAACAACAGAACGGTCACATAACACAACGAATGGATAATAGATTACCATCGCAATTACAAAGTTGAATAACTGTAGAATTGCACCTGAAAGATGTCCACCTGTTACAAGATAACCACTAATAATTGGTGGTGTTGCCCATGGAATCATCACAACTGTTTTTGGTACCCAGCCAATAGATATAGCTGTATAAGAAGTAATTACTAATACAATTGGTGTTATGATAAACGGTAAGAATAAAATTGGATTTAAAATAATTGGTGTACCAAAGATTACTGGTTCGTTAATGTTGAATGCACCTGGACCAATTGATAAACGAGATACACCGCGTAATTGTGCACTTTTTGCTACAAGTAATACAACTACTAAGAACGCTAATGTTGCACCAGAACCACCAAGATATACGAAAGTATCAAAGAACGGTTTTGTAACAATGTTTGGAACATCAAATGCAGATGTGCCACCTTTGAATAACTGCATATTTTTCTCTAATGCTGGTAAGTATAACGGCTCAATAATACCACCAACGATATTTGGACCATGTAAACCGAAGAACCAAAGAAGATGAACAAGGAGTACAATGACAATTGCACTTGGTAATGTCCCTGCTAAACTTTGCAGTGGCGATTGAATCGTATTAAAGATAAATTCATGAACACTTGTACCGGCTAATTTCACTGCTAATTGAATACCTGCAACTACTGTTAAAATAACAAATGCTGGAACTATAGCTGCGAAAGATCTTAAAACTGCTGGTGGTACTCCATCAGGCATTTTAAAAGTAATGTTTCTTTGTACGAAGAAACGGAATACTTCAGTAACAAGGAGTGCTACAATAATTGCTACGAATAACCCTTGTGCACCTGTCCAAGCTAAGTTCAATCCGCCTTCTTTCGGTGTTGTTGGCGTAAGAATAATTAACGCACCAAATGAAATAATACCTGCTGACAAACCATCAACGCCGTAAGATTTTGCTAAGTTATAACTTGTTGTAAATGCTATGATTAGTGCTAGAATCGCGAAAGAACCAGTCCACATTCCACCGCCAACTTGTTTCCACGTTTCACCAAACAAACCTTTCATGAAATCTTGGAAAGCCTCAGATGGAAAACCATTAATTAGTGATGCCAGTGCACCAACTAAAATAAGTGGCATAACTGCGATAAATCCGTCACGGATCGCAGCTAAGTGACGTTGCGATCCGATTTTACCAGCGACAGGAACAATATATTTCTCCATAAATGCAATAAACTTTTGCATTTCGCTTCCCCCCTAATTATTTTTTAAGTGTTAACGCGTGATCTAAAACTGCTTCTCCATTCATCATGCCGTAGTGCATTGGATTAATAACGTCGATTCCAACGTTTCTCTCATCAGCAAGCGTTTTCATTGAAGAAAGCATGTAACGAACTTGTGGTCCTAGTAATAATACATCTGCTTGATCGATATTGTTTTTTACTGCATCCCCAGATACAGCCCAAATCTTTCCTTCTAGACCGCGAGCTTTTGCAGCCGCTTCCATTTTTGTAACTAGTAAACTTGTAGACATCCCTGCTGAGCAACATAATAAAATATTCATTTGAAAATCCCCCTTGTGTAGTATAAAAAATTTATGTTTTATTTATTTTTCTTTACGCTATTTATTAATGCAATTAGCGTGCCAACTTTTTAAAACCACTAAAATCAGCACTTTTTCGACTGTTTTCTTTGTGTGTTAACGCTTTCAATTAGTGTGTCACTCAAAAAACACACAGTGTGTTATAAAACAACACGCTTTTAACACATAACTGTATGAAAATAGATTAGTGTTTAGTTGTCTAGTTGTGTTTAAAACAAAAAAACACTAAAAAAATTTTTTTAGCGTGAAAATCTATTAAAAATAAACTCCTCTTGAACACACTCCCTTATCTATTGTCCAAGCAGACTCTACTAAATTACATAGAATAGAATAAAATAACACAATTCGAAAGGGGATTCCTATGCCAAAACATAGAAAACAAAGCAAAATAAAGATTTATAGAATAACAAGCTATAAAAAAGACAAGCGTTCTGAATTAGACTCTGACAAATTCGAACTAGAACAGCAGGAGATAGAAAATAAGCAGGACAAGCATGGTAAACAGGACAAACTAGACAATCAGGACAAACTAGACAATCAGGACAAGCAAGACAATCAGGACAAGCAAGACAATCAGGACAAGCAAGACAATCAGGACAAGCAAGACAATCAGGACAAGCAAGACA